>DASVTZ010000041.1 GCA_036387335.1 Longimicrobium sp. | reverse complement strand
TCTGCCGCGGCTTCGCGCTCGAACACATCGACGCCGACCAGCTCCAGTCGCGCCTGGACGCGGCCCAGCGCGCCTCCACGGTGGACCAGCTCCGCGCCCTGGTGGCCGACATCCCCGCCGAGCAGGCTCCCGAGCCGGTAGTGAGCGCGGGAATGCAGCTCGCGCACCCGTCGCAGGTCTCGCCGCAGCAGACGATCGTGGCGGTGATGGCGGGCGCCACGCGCAAGGGAGCCTGGACCCCCTCGCGCCAACTCAACGTGATCGCGGTGATGGGGGGCGCCGAGCTGGACTTCCGCGAGGCGCGCATGCCCCCCGGCATCACCGAGCTGAACGTCTTCGCCTGGATGGGCGGCGTGGAGGTCGTCGTACCGCCCGGCGTGCGCGTGGAGATGAACGGGATCGCGCTGATGGGCGGCTTCGAGGAGCACAGCCGCACGCTGGACCCGCCTCCGCCGGACGCCCCGGTCCTGCGCATCGGCGGCTTCGCCCTGATGGGCGGCGTGGAGGTGAGCGTCCGCCACCCCGGCGAGACCGCCCGCGATGCCCGCCAGCGCCACCGCGAGCTCCGCCGCGCCGCCAAGGAGCAGCGCCGCCTGGGGGGGTGAAGGACCCAGTTCCTGGCGAGTGAATTCGCTGCAACAACAGCACAAAGTCCGCCTTCGCGGACTCGCGGGTCGAATCCCGCGTTCCTCGAGCCGGCTTCAGCCGCCTTCGCGTCGTTCCAGCCGGGGGCTTTAGCCCCCGGCGACCAGCCGCCGGACCGTCCCCGCCGCAGCCCCACCCCCCTAAGCGGCCCGCCCTTTGCCCAACCCGCCGCCATGACCCCGGACCACGACCCACGCACGCCCTCGACGCGCAAGCACACCCCCCCGAGCGCGCACGCCCGCCGCCCAAAGGTGCCGGGGCGGAGCACCTGGCTTCCGCTCTCGCTGGTGATGTTCTCGCTGCTCGGGCTGGTGCTGGTGCCGGCGCTCCTCCAGCGGCGGAGCGAGCTGCTGCGCCGCGAGATCATCGAGGTGGTGGAGCCGGCGCGCCGGTCCGAGGGCGAGCTGGACGAAGCGCTCGCCGTCGAGGTCTCGGCCGGGCGCGGCTACATCATCAACCGCGACCCCGCTTTCCTGGAGCGCAGCGCGCGCGCCGCCGACAAAGCCGAGCGCGAGATGGTAAACCTCGAGGGGTACGCGCGCCGTCTGGGTCCCGGAGTGGTGGTGCGCGTGGCCGACCTGCGCCGGAACGTGCGCGCCTGGCGCGAGCCCGGCGCGTCCCTCATCCACGGCGAGGGGCCCCCGGATCGCTTCGCCGCGCTGGTGGGCGTGCAACAGCAGCACTACGAATTGGCGCTCAAATCGGCCGCGGAGGTGCAGAAGGAGCTGGAAGCGATCGCCGCCAACCACCGTGACCGCATCCGCGGCTACGAGCGGATCGAGCTGGCCAGCTCCCTCTTCCTCACCGTGCTAGCGCTGGCCGCGGTCGGCGCCGTCACCGCGCTGACGGTGCGGGAGCGGCGGCTCGCGTCGCAGGTGGCGGTGCGCGTCGAAAAGGAGGCGTCGCTGCGCGCCCTCGCCCGCACCCTCAGCGGCGCGCTCTCGGTGAAGGAGATGGTGGAGAAGGTGGCGGAGGAGGCGGTGCACTCCACCCGCGCGTTCGGGGCGTACGTGGAGCGCGCCCAGGCGCACGAGGTGGTGGTGGTCGCGGGCTCGGGCGAGGGCGTACCCCCGCTCGGCACGCGGGCGCCGTACCCGGGCTCGCTCACCTCCGAGATCATCGAGGCGCGCGAGCCCCGCGCCCTCGCCGAGGTGGCGAAGATCGGCGAGTCGATGGCGCCGTACCTGGAGAAGTCGTGCGAGCGGTGCACCGGGCTCGTGGTTCCCCTCGCCGACGACGAGGGGGTGCTTGGCGCGCTGATCCTCCTCCGCTCGCCGGGCCAGGGCGCCTTCGGCGACGAGGAGGCCGCCCACGCCCGCGCCATGGGCGACCTCCTCTCCGTCGCCTTCCGCCGCGCGCTGGTGATGGAGGAGGAGCGCCGCGCCCGCTCCGAAGCGGAGACGGCGGTTCGCACGCGCGACGAGATGCTCTCCATCGTCTCGCACGACCTGCGCAACCCGCTCCACACGGTGGGGATGAGTTCCTCATTCCTCCTCGACGTCCTTCCCGAGGGCAAGGGGGGCGAGATGGTGCGCAAGCAGCTCGCGATCATCAAGCGCTCCACCGACAGCATGAACCGGATGATCGAGGACCTGCTCGACATCACGCGCATCGAGACGGGGCGGCTGGCGGTGGATTGCTCGATGGTGGAGGTCCCCACCCTGCTGGACGAGGTGGAGTCGATGATGCGCCCGCTGGCGGAGCGCGCCGGGCTGCGGATGGAGTGCCATGCTGGCGACCGCCTACCCGTTCTGTACGCCGACCGCGACCGGCTGGTGCAGGTGTTCAGCAACCTGGTGGGGAACGCCATCAAGTTCACCCCGGAAGGGGGCATCGTCACGCTGCGCGCGGAGGGGATGGGGGGCGCCGTGTGCTTCCAGGTGGCGGACACCGGCGCGGGGATTCCGGCGGAGCACCTGCCGCGCCTCTTCGACCGCTTCTGGCAGGCGCGCCGCACCGACCGGCGCGGGCTGGGGCTGGGGCTCCCCATCGTGAAGGGGATCGTGGAGGCACACGGCGGCCACGTGGAGGTGGCGAGCACGCCGGGCGCGGGAAGCACCTTCTCCTTCACCCTCCCCGCCGCGCCCGCCCGTTGACTCGCGGGGTGCGGCACGGTACCATCGGTTGCATCCACCAACCGGGCGCTCCCCATGGAATCACCCCTCCACGACGAAGCCGAAGCGTTCCACCGTGCCCTGGGCGACGTGGTGCGCCTCCAGCAGCACCGCTCGCGCGACCGCGTGGCGTTTTACGGCATCACCGTGTCCGGCGCGCACGCGCTGGAGGCGCTGGAGCGGCTCGGGCCGATCTCGCTCAACCGCTTGGCCGCCGAGCTGTTCGTGGACAAGAGCACGGCCAGCCGCATCGTGGCCGCGCTGGAGTACCGCGGCTGGGTGACGCGCACCGCCGACCCCGCCGACCGCCGCGCCCTCCAGCTCCACCTGACGGACGAGGGGTTTGCGCTCCAGGACCAGCTCCGCTCCGATGCCGTCTGGGAGATGCAGGCGGTGCTGGCGGGAACGGACGCGGCGGTGCGCCGCACCACGCTCAACTTCATCCGCGACCTGGCCCGCACCGCCGCCCTGCACGCGGGTGCCACCGAGGCATCCTGCTGCCAGTAGTCCCACGCGGAGACGCGGAGACGCAGAGCTAACTGCAACTGCGTGGCTCACACAGAGACACAGAGATACAGAGAGAACGGCAAAAGGTTTTCTCTGTGGCTTGCGGTTCCCTCTGTGTTCTCTGTGCGAGGCTTTTCGTCGGTTTTCGATTCCCTTACCGAGACGCGGCATGCGGCGGCTGGTCCTCTTCGACATCGACGGAACCCTTCTCACCGCGGACGGCGCCGGGAAGCGGGCGCTGCACGACGCGCTGGTGGACGTGTTCGGCACCACCGGCCCCATAGACGGCTACTCCTTCGCCGGGCGCACCGATCCCGAGATCGTCCACGCCCTCATGAGCGCCGCCGGGCTCCCGCGCGACGAGATCGACCGCCGCCTCGCGGACCTCTGGACGCACTACGTCGCCAACCTGCGCCGGGAGATGGAGCATACCCAGGTCGAGGCGCTCCCTGGGATTCCCGAGTTGCTGCGGCGTGTGGACGGGGCGGGCGGCGAGGTGGTGATGGGGTTGCTGACGGGGAACATCGAAGAGGGCGCGCGGATCAAGGTGGATGCCGCGGGGCTGGCGTGGGAGCGTTTCCGCGTGGGCGCATACGGCTCCGACCACGCCGACCGCCCGGAGCTCCCCGCCGTCGCCGTGCGCCGCGCACGCGAGCGGACGGGCGTGGAGTACGCGGGCAAGGAGATCGTGATCCTGGGCGACACCCCCTTCGACATCACCTGCGGCGCGCACCTGGGCGTCCGCACCATCGCCGTCGCCACCGGCCGCCACACCGCCGCCGACCTCGCCTCCCACACCCCCGACCACCTCTTCACCAACTTCCACGACACCGACGCCGCGTGGCAGGCGATTGTGGGGGAATGCTGAACGTTACGGCACGATAGGGGCTGTGCCATGGTTAAGCAGAAGCCGGTCCGCACCGTTGCGCAGGAGGAGACGCCCGTACGACGACTCGGGATAGACGAGGAGTACCCGGCCACCTGCCAGCGCGGCCGAGGGAGCGAGTATCGCGCGGTACCCGTCCGCCACGGCTTCGTGAGCGATTCGATGGCACAGCGGGTACGCCGTCCGCCTCGGTCCGGTGAGCGCCACAGCAGAGAGCCCCCGCCGCTCCAGTTCGTGTTCATCGTCGAGGTTCAGCACCGGAGCGACGTCTACGTGGATCGAGACCAGGTCGCGAGGCTGCGTCCGGCCGATGTCGGATAGCCCTGCATCGATGTAGTGTTTTCGGTACTCGGCGATGGCGCCTTCCGGCGTAAGCGCGGTGTACAGGCATGCGAGCCGTGGCCGCTGTGTGTTCCAGCGGCCACGCGCCAGCTCGATCCACCCGATGTGCAGCGGCTCGGTGCCTGCCGGGACGTGACGCCACACCGTGCGCCGGATCCTCACACGAAGACCCCCGCATCGAATCCGGCGAGCACCTCCAACACGGGGCGGAGCTTTCCTTCGCGCAGGTAGGAGATCGGCGTGCGGCCGCCGAGCGCGGGCACGGGCGCGTGGAGCCACCCGTGCGCACCCTCGGCATCGCGGAAGACGCGGGAGAGGAGGTACTTGAGCCGGTTCAGGCCCTGGATCCGCGGCCTGTGCCGTGGCGAAGCGAGGGTCTCGCGGCTCTTCCAGCGCAGAACGGTCCGCTCGCTCGCGCGGACCACCCGCCCGATCTCGCGATAGCCGATCCCCAGTTCGTCATGCGCCCAGGCGATCACCTCGGCGTTCATCGAGCGTTCGGTCGTGTCGGTAGGCGCCATCATGGTTACCGATCGTCTGTTGGAATGCGTACACGATCCAATGGTGGCGGCCGCCCGGTGCCACGTCAAGTGACATCGTAAATGTCATCTTTCCGGCGTGGCTCAACTGCATGGTTTGCTTAGGTTTAAGTGTTGCTGCGCTCAGGGTACGCCACACCGGGAACAAGCATGTCTTAGGCGTGGCGCAAACGGCATGTTCGCGCTCCTTGTGGTCCCCACACGAATCGCCCCGGCCTGAGAGATCTCGGGCCGGGGCGGTTTGCATTTGCGTGTGCGTCGACGATGGCGCGGCCGCGAGCGCCTGCGGCCGTTACCGGGGCAGCGGTGGGTAGGGGTCACCGCCGGAGAGGATGTGGCGGCTCTCGTCGTTCATCAGGACCCAGATGCTGTACGCGCCCACGAGGGTGCCGACCGGGATGTTCAGGAGGTGCAGGAAGGAGGAGATCAGCACCAGCATCCGCGCCCACGGCCGGCGCTTGAGCAGGCCCCATCCGCCCACCAGCGACGGGACCGAGAGGAGCCCCATCACCACCGCGATGAACCCCGCCACCAGCGCCAGGATTCCGGCCGTCTGCGCGTCGTCCGCAAAGAGCCCCAGACCGCCCACGAACCCTCCCACGGCCAGCGCCGCCAGCACTCCCAGGCCGCCGAACGCGATGTGGATCCAGGCGACGGTGTCGATGTGCTGCCGCATTGCAGGTGCTCCGGGTTCGAGGGTTGTCGTTGAAAGCTGAGTGCAGAACGGAACGAGCGGCGGCCAGGATTCAGTCGCGGAAGATGCGCTCCTCCGGAATGCCCCAGATGGCGGGCGTGCCCAGCTCCAGGCTGTTCCCCGCCGGGTCGCGGAAGTAGAGCGAACGCCCGCCGCCCGGCCAGTCGACCTCCATCTCCACCTCCACGCCGTGCGCCGCCAGGCGGGCGCGCCACTCCACGAGCTCCGCATCGGCCACGGCGAAGGCGGCGTGCCCCGGCCCGCTCGCGCCGTGCGGCGGAATCCTGCCGCCTTCCAGCGTCCGCGCGGGGTTGAAGACCAGGAAGACGCGGTCGCCGCAGCGGAAGAAGACGTGGCGGCCTGGGACGCACGAGATCGTCTCCAGCCCCAGCACGTCCGCGTAGAAGCGCTCCGCCGCCTCCAGGTCGTCGGCGTAGAGGCTGGTCTCCAGGATCTCGCGGAGGCGCACCGTCACGAGGCCGGGACGATGCGCAGGACGCGACCGCCGGCCAGCAGCAGGTACAGCTCGCCCTGCGCGTCCTCGCCGAAGGAGGGGACGTTGCCGATGCTCCCCACCGCCCAATCGCGCCGGTCGGTGACCGCGCCGTTCGCCATGCGGAAGCTGCGCAGCCAGCCGCCGCAGAAGTCCGAATAGAAGTAGGTACCCCGCAGTGCGGGCATCGCGCTTCCGCGGTACACGTAGCCGCCGGTGATCGAGCAGCCGTCGCCGTGGCCGTACTCCAGCACCGGGAGCGTCTTGCCGGCGGCGTCGCAGGTGGAGCCGTTGGGGTAGCAGTGCGCCCCTTCCATCACGTTCCACCCGTAGTTGAGCCCGGCCGCGTTGGCGGGGACGACGTCCACCTCCTCCCACGCGCTCTGGCCAACGTCCGCCACGAAAAGCGTCCCCGCCTCGCGGTCCCAGGCGAAGCGCCACGGGTTGCGCAGGCCGATCGCCCAGATCTCGGGCCGCCCGCCGCCGCCCGCGAAGGCGTTGCCGGCGGGGATGGCGTACGGCTCGGCGCCGTCCACGTCCAGCCGCAGCATCTTGCCCAGCAGCGACGCGGGGTTCTGGCCGTTCCGCTGCGGGTCGCCGCCGCCGCCCCCGTCGCCCGTGGCCAGGTACAGCCGCCCGTCCGGCCCGAACGCCACCAGCCCGCCGTTGTGGTTGGACGCGTCGCGGTGCGCGATGGTGATGATGTTGCGCGCCGTCGCCGCGTCGGCCCGCGCGCGGTCCGCCGAGACGCGGAAGCGGTCCACGCGGATGTCGCCGGTGCGGTCCGTGTAGTAGACGTAGAAGAAGCCGTTCTGCGCGTAGCGGGGATGGAACGCCATGCTCAGCATCCCCCGCTCCCCTCCGGACCCCACGCGGTCGGCGATGTCCAGGAACGGGGTCGCGAGGACCGCTCCGTTCTCGACGATGCGGATGCGCCCCGCCTGCTCCACCACGAAAAGCCGCGCGTCGTCCGCGGGCGAGGTGAGGAAGACGGGCGACGCGAGGCCGGAGGCGACTTCCTGGAGGCGGAGCGCTTCGACGGCGGGGGGCGGATCGATGGGGTCGTCGCCGGTGCACGCGGCGAGCGCCAGGAGCAGGAGTGCGGATGCGCGCAGCATGGGTCCTTGCGGATCGGGTTCTACGCCTGCGTCTCCCCGCCTTCCCCGAAAAAGTCGCCCAGCAGCGTCTTCGCCTCCTCCAGCCGCTGGCGGGGAACGACGACGCTCACGCCGTACATGGAGGGTCCCTGGTAGCCTGCGCCCCAGATCCCCACGTGCGCGCCGTGCACCCGCGCCGGGATGCCGGCCTCCTGCAGCGTGGCCGCCGCGAACTCGGCCTCCAGCACCGTGCCGAAGCTTCCTGCCACCTCCCAGGGAGGGCCTTCCAGGAACATGCGCGTGGAGTTCAGGGATGCGTCAGGGTGCGTCCGTCATGTTAACCGGAGCGGGTGCGGGGCGTCCAGTGGGCCCCCTCCCCCCCTCCCCCGCCTGCGGGGGCGCAGGGCGGGTGAGGGGGAGAACTCCGCGCGCGCTTCGCAGATGCCCTGTAGGGGCGCGATTCATCGCGCCCGTGCCCCGCGCGGCTCCGCGGCCCGCCGCCTCGATACCCGTGGCTGCGGGCCCACGTGTCTGCCCGCCCGTGCCCAGCGCTGCTCCACGGCCCGCGCAACGAACCGATGCCGGTAGGGGCAGACCCACGTGTCTGCCCGTGCCTGCCGTAGCCCCGAACGCTGCGTCAGTTGATGAACACCACGCCGCCGCTGGACCCGCCGAAGCGCGGGTTCACCACGCTGTTGTAGATGGAGCCAAAGGTGTAGCTGAGCCCCACCGAGGCGAAGTAGCGAAAGGCGGTGAGCTGCTCGATCTCGCGGGTGAGGATCTCTTCGGGGGTGCCCGTGCGGTCGCGGATGTTCAACTGGTCGCGCACGCGGGAGCCGCTCGCAAAGAAGTTGAGCGAGAGGCCCTTGAAGAGGCGCACGTCCGCGTTCCCAAAGAGCACCAGCCGGTTGCGCGCCGCGTCGTCCAGCAGGTGCGCGGCCTCGGCCGAGACGCCGATGGAACCCCAGGGCTGCTTCAGGTCGAGCGAGGTGGTGAGCGAGTGCTCCACCCGCGTCTCGTCGAGCTTGCCGAAGCGGGTGCGCTCGTCGTACGCCGCGCTGATGCCGGATACGGCGTACTGCAACGTGAGCTGCCGCCGGGTGGATTCGGAGTACGGAAAGACGTTGTACTCCACCGCCGGGCCGGCGCGCACGAGCCGGTCGTAGTTGGAATACGTGGAGCGGAGCGCGGACGCCTTCGCGCCGGCGGACCAGTGCGCCCCCAGGCTGCGCACCACCAGCGCGGAGCTGCTGTACGTCTCCTGCGAGCTGACGAAGGTGCTGGTGTCGGTCAGCTCGTACTCGCTGCGGCTGCTGTTGGCGTTCAGCGAGAGGCGCGTCTTCCAGCCGGCCGTCACGCGGTTCGCCGAAAGCGAGCCGTTCAGGTCGCGCGAGGTGTAGCTGCTCTCCCCGTTGAAATACCCGCGCACGCCCGCGCGAAACGTCCAGTGGTCCCACGGATCGCGCCCCTCGGCGGCCTTGGGGGCGCTCTCCGCGGCGCCGGGGATCGTCACGCGCAGACGGGCGCCGGCGGGCGAGTCGGCGGCGTAACGCACCAGCCCCAGCTTGATGATCTCCGCCAGCCCGCGCCGCACCTCGTCCTCCGTCTGGCTCGGCCCGGAGGTGAAGCGGAGAGTCTGGCTCACCCCCTGGAAGCGCCTGAGGCCGATGAACTCCAGGGTGTGCTCCCCGCCGCCGCTCCCGGTCTGCTGGCGGGTGATGAGCACGTGCACGTCCGCGTCCTGCCGGTCGCGGACGTAGCCCACCCAGTTGATCTCGGTGCGATAGAAATCCTGGTCGCAGTGGAAGCCGTTGCAGTCCAGGAACACCCGCACGGCCTCGGGCTGCGCGGCCGGGGCGGTCTGCTGGGCGGCAGCCGGCGCCACCGCCACCAGGGCGGCGACGAGCGCGATGATGCGGAGCATGGGATAGGGGGCGCGGGGAACTTCCGGGGGAACATCTGGAGCGCAAGAGTATGCCAGGCTGAATGGCGCGAGTCAAGCGCCACCGCGCCGGACGATATCCATCGCACGCGGAGGCGCGGAGAGAACTTCCTCCGCGCCTCCACGTGGTTTTCAGATGTCGGATTGAATCAGACGTTGTCGAAGCGCTGCTCCACGGGAGCGGGGCCGCCGCGCTCGGCGGTCCTGGCGGTGGGGGCGCCGCGCTCCATCAGGAAGGCGTGCTGCACGTACGCGCCCGCGACGCCGCCCAGCAGGGGGGCGAGCCAGTACACCCAGTGCGCATCCCAAACGCCGCTCACCAGCGCGGGTCCAAAGGCGCGCGCCGGGTTCATCGCCGCGCCCGTCATCGGCCCGATCGCCATGATGTCCAGCGCCACGGTGAGGCCGATGGCGAGGGGGAACACCGTTCGCGGCGCCCGCTCGTCCACCGCCGTTCCGAAGACGACGAGCACCAGGAAGAAGGTCGCGATCGCCTCCAGCACGAGCGCGCCCCACACGGTGATCCCGTCCGCCACGCCGGGGGTGCCGTCCGCCGCCACCTCCGCCCCGAAGGCGCCCGCGAGCAGCGCCGAAGCCAGCAGCGCGCCCGCGAGCTGCGCGCCCACGTACATGGCGCCGCGGCGCAGATCCATGCGGCCGGTGGCCACGAAGCCCGCCGTGACCGCGGGGTTGAAGTGCCCGCCCGAGTTGGCGCCCAGCGCCGCCACCATCACGAAGATGGCCAGCCCGTGCGCGAAGGCGACGGTGGTGAGCGACGTCGCGCCCTCGTTGCCGCTCAGGTTGCCGGCGCTGATCGCCAGGATGCCGGCGAAGCAGAGCGCAAAGGTGCCGATGGCCTCGGAGACTAGGGCGCGGATCAGACGGTCGGGCATGGCGGGGCCGGTGGGTTGAGGGAGGACGGGGATGTGGCTGGCCGCAATGTCCGCGCGGAGCGGCGCGCCGTCAAGCGCGCGAGGGTGCGGCGGCGGGCGCGGCATCGGGGCCGGGGCGGGCGCGGCCCTCGATCCCCAGCCCCAGGAAGATCGTCCCCAGCACCAGGATGGCGCTGGTGATGAAGGGGTACTGCGTCCCCAGGTGATCGAACGACCACCCGGCCCAGAGCGGCCCCAGCACACGCGTCGCGCCGCCGAAGGTCTGCTGGACTCCCATCATCACTCCCCGCTCGCGCGGCAGGATCACCTGCGACAGGAGCGAGGTCACGCAGGGGAAGGTGAACGCCGTCCCCACGGGCACGAGCGAGATGGCGAGCCCCAGGAAGACCCAGCGCCACTCGATCTGCATCCCCCCGACGCTCAGCATCCCCGGAACGCGCCAGGTGAGGGGAAGCGCCAGGAGCCCGATCCCCAGCAGCCCCTGACCGTAGCGCGACAGCCGCGCCTCGCCGAAGCGGTCCACCACCGGCCCCAGCACCAGCGCGCGCATCAGCACCGAGATGGCGCCGTTCCACGCGAAGACGTAGCCGATGTTGTGCTCGGTGAAGCCGAAGCGCGCCGCCAGAAAGAGCGCCAGCACCGCCGTGAACCCCGAGAACGCCCCCATCCCGATGGCGTAGATCCAGATGAGGCGCGGCGCCGCCTCGCCGGGGTTGGTGATGACGCGCATCACGGCCTCGCGCGGGCGGCGGGGCGGCGGCGCGCCCATCTCGTCGCGCGACACCACGCGCGATTCCGGCAGGAACCTCCAGGCGAAGAGCATGTTCGCCAGGCACAGCCCGGCCGCCATCAGCCCCGGCGCGGAGCGGCCGCCCCACCCCAGCGACGCCGACCCCAGCAGCGGCCCGATCGTCACCCCCACGTTGGTCGCGGCGGAGAGCCATCCCAGGCTGCGCGCGCGGTTCTGGGGCTCCGTAGCATCGGCGACGTACGCCTGCACCACGCCCACCGTCCCCCCGCCCGCGCCCTGCACCAGACGGGAGAGGAAGAGAACCGTGAGCGACTGCGCGTAGGCGAACACCACGTACGCGATGGCGGACGCAAAGAGCCCCACCAGGAGCGCCGGCCGGCGCCCGTAGCGGTCCGAGACGCGCCCCCACAGCGGCGCCGAGAGGAGCTGCGCCGCCGAGAAGGCGGACACCAGCACGCCCACCATCAGCCCGCCGCCGCCGAGGTTCTTGGCATAGAACGGGAGCAGGGGGATCACCATGAGGAGACCCACCATGTCCACGAACGCCGTGATCATCAGGACGGCCAGCTTGCCCAGACGCGCTCCTTGGATGGGGATGGGGGCGGGCTACGGCGCACAACGTACCCGCGCGAACCGGCGAAGGAAAGTGCGTGAGTGCGTGAGTGCGTGAGTGCGTGAGTGCGCTGCAATTCTGCATACGACGCCGACCCGCCCCGCGCGAGACGGCTTCAGCCTTCTTCCCGTCGTTCCAGCCGGGGGCTTCAGCCCCCGGCGGCCGGATGCCCGGGTGCGTTCACCGCCCGGCGCCCGCGGCGCCCGCGGCCATCACCCGCACCACCGGATACACCCCCGGCGTCTTCTCAAGCGCGGCGTCCATCAGGTTCCAGTTGAGGAAGCCATCGTCCGAGCGCGGCTCCAGCAGGGTGAACGCCAGGCGGCCGAGCGGCTGCGAAGAGGTGATGCGCAGCGTCCCGGCCGGCACGACGCGCTCCGTGCGGACGTAGCGGCCCCACACGCGGCGCTCGCGGTGGTTCTGGAAGGGCTGCTCCGCGGTGCGCGTGGAGTCGATGCGGAACTCCTCCACCATCATCCGCTGCGGAGCGGCGAGGCATTCCGAGCGGACGCCGTGCGCGGCCAGCCGGTCGGCCACCTCCGCCAGCTCCGCGGGAACGAGCCAGGCGGCGGGCACCACCTCCGTCTCGTCAGCCTCAAAGGTGGAGAAGTCCGCCATCCGCTCCGGGCGCACCACGTCGCGCCGGCGCATCATGAGCTCGCCGGTGTAGGGGTGGCGCAGGGTGTCGACGGCGCCCATCAGGATCTCGATGGGCTGCGCGCCGCGGTGCAGCCGCGCGGTGACAGCCAGCCGCTCGCCCGCCAGCGTGCGGCGGTCCGCGGCCTCGGTCGCGCGGCGGATGCGGGTGGCGTTCGCGTGCGCCCACCCCAGCACCTCCTCCACGAACTCGCCCGTCACCGCGATGCGGTCTTCGAAGGGTAGATACGCGAACGCCTCGCTCAGGATGCCGAAGCGGTTGCGCAGCCCCGCGTAATTGTTGCTGAAGCGCGGGCGGTGGTCGAACGTGTACCACCCGCGCTCCGCACCGCGCGCCGCCGCCCACGTGCTCTCCGGGTTGGGGACGTTGCCGTAGTCGTGCAGCTCGCGCCCGTGCTTCCGCTTCATCGCCCGCATGACCGCGGGGAGCCACTCGCCGTTCAGCGGCCCCGCCACCAGCGCATCGGTGTTTGGGTGCAGCGGGGTCGCGTAGGTCAGGTGGTACGCGTGGAAGGTGCCGTTGGTCGTGTGCAGGTCCACCCACACGTGCGGGTCGTACGCGCGCGCCATCTCCAGCAGCGAGCGCGCCTCGGGCGAGTCCAGCTTGGTGTGGTCGCGGTTCAGGTCCAGCCCCTGCGCGTTTGGCCGCTGCCCCATCCCTCCGATCGGCCCCAACTGGTGCGGCCGGTTCGTGAGGTTCACCCGCTCGTTCCCATCGGCGTTGTAGATGGGCGCGATGAGGAGGACGAGCGAGTCGGCCCACGCCGCGTGCTCCCCGCTCGCGAGCTGGCGCAGAAGCACCTGGAGCGCCTCCTTCCCCTCCACCTCACCCGCGTGGATGTTGCCCTGGAGGTAGACCACCGTCTTCCCCGACGCGCGCACCGCTTCGGGCGATGCGTCGCGCACGTTCCCCACCACGGCGAGCGGAAGGGGGCGGCCCTCCAGCGTGTAGCCAAAGGTGGTGAGGTGGATGCGCGGCGAGCGGGCGTCGACCGCCTCCATGAACGCGACCACCTCGTCGTAGCGCGACGTCTCGCGGAAGCCGGTGCGCTCGGGACGGGTGCGCGGCTCCGTCTGGGCGGCGAGGGGCGCGGCCACGATGAGCGCGGCCAGCGCGGTCCGGCGGATGGATGCGGGCATCACGGGTACGGTCTGGGGGCGAGTGGGCCTTCGTGCGGACGAAACGTAGCGGGCGGGGGCGCACACGCAACCGCCTGCGTGCGTCCCCACGCAGATCTGGCCCAAGCTGCGCGCATGGCATTTCAACCGCCTCGCGGGAGTGTCCACGGTGCAGAAGTTTGGGGCCGGTTCTTGCCGGTTCGGAAAGGTGCCTGTAATGTAAGAGTGTAACCTAAATTCAAGTAAACACAGTGCACAGCGCGCTCTGACGCGCACCGTTCGGCCACCCCTCCACGGAGGGGCACATGGCTGACCGCGACCGCGACGCGTCCATGGAGCGCATCCGCGCGCACGCCCGCGAGCAGGTCGCGCGGACGTCGCTGCGCAAAGTCGCCGTGCGCGCCGGAGTCAAAGTGGGCGCCACCAAGAAGTTCGTGGACGGATCCGAGCCGTACGAGCGCAACGCGCGCCTGTGGAGGAAGTGGTACGCCCGCGAGCTGCGCGAGGGCCTCGCCGGCGCCGCTGACGACGCCCTGGCCGCCGAAGACGCGCGGATCGCCCTCGAGCTTCTCCTCCTCGGCATCCCCGAGGAAGACCGCGAAGCCGCCATCCCCCGCGCCGCCGCCCTCCTGCGCGGCCTCTTCCAGTCCCTGGGCCACAACGCCCCCCAGTGGACCTCCGACCTGGAGTCGTAGCGGGCTCCCCCTCTCCCCGGCCCTCTCCCCCGCAAGCGGGGGAAAGGGTGCACTCCTCCCCGGGTCGGCATCTCGTCGCGGCGCGACTCATCGCGCCCACCCCTGCCCCCGCTCCGCCCCCACCCCTCGCCACCGATCTCGGTAGGGGCAGACCTGCGTGTCTGCCCACCCCAACCCCCGCCCCAATCCCCGCCTGACGCACAGATCTCGTAGGGGCGCGATTCATCGCGCCCGTGCCCGCCCCCGCCCCGCCCCCAACCTGCGGCCCCGATCTCGGTAGGGGCAGACCTATGTGTCTGCCCACCCCCGCCGCCGCCCCAATCCCCGCCTGACGCACACCAATCCCGTAGGGGCCGCCCCACGTGGCTGCCCGTGCCATCCCGCGCACCGTCCTCCGCCCATCAGGCCGTCCCCACCTCGCTGCGCTCGGGCGTTATCCCAACCATCTCCTCGCTCCACCGCCACAACCGTCGCGCGGCCTCGTCGTCCAGCGCCGCGGGGTCTGGCTCCGCGGGTCGCTCGTCGATCCAGTACCTCCCGCTTGACCTCCCCGCCTCCGGCGACGTCGCCAAAAAGATCACTGTCGCGGCGCCTTCCTCAGGCGTCTTGAGAAACCGGCGAAACAGCCGGATCGGCGGAAATCCGCGCATCAGCAGCTCCGTGGCGACGACACCGGGGTGCATGGCGTGCGCGACGATCCCGCTCTCGCGGCGCGCGAGCTCGCGGGTGAAGAGGAGGTTCGCCAGCTTCGTCACCCCGTACGTCCGCCAGCCGAAGTAGCGCCGCCGCATCTCCATGTCATCCCACGGGATGAACCGCCCCTTGTGCGCACCGGAGGAGACGGTGATCACGCGCCCGTCGCCCGCCGCACGCAGGCGGTCGAGAAGGAGGTCGGTCAGCAGAAAGGGCGCGAGATGGTTGACCGCCCACTGGAGCTCGATCCCATCCACGGACACGGCGCGCTTCCGCGTGTAGACGGCGGCGTTGTTCACCAGCACGTCCACACGCGGGTGCTCCGCCGCGATCTGCGCCGCCGCGGCGCGCACCTCCGCCTGCGACGACAGGTCCGCGCGCACCAGGCGCACGCGCTCGTTCCCCGTCTCCCGCGAGATCGACACGCGCAGCGCCTCGCCGCGGACGGCATCGCGCGCCACCAGGAGCACCGTCGCGCCCCGCGCCGCCAGCCCCCGCGCCGTCGCCCCGCCGATCCCTCCGGTGGCGCCCGTCACCACGCACACCTTACCCTCCATCCCGGCCTCCTCCGTTCGGCGGTTGAGCGCACCGTGCGCAACACTCATGCTGAGCCACGCCCGGCACGCCCGTTGCGACGGCGCGCCGACCCATTTACGCACCCACACCCCACGGAGGACGCATGCGGAGAAGCGGAATCATCCCGACACTCGCCATCGCGGCGCTGCTGGCCGCGTGCGGCGGCGGCGGCAACGCATCGAACGGCGCCACGGCGGACACCACGGCCGGCGCACCGGACGGCTCCGCTGCGCCGGCGCTGGACACAACCGGCGCGGGTACGGGCGCGGCCACCACCACGCCGCCTCCGATGCCCGGCGACAGCGCCACCGGAGCTATGCCGGCGGCGGGCGCCACGGACACCACCGGCGTCTCGGGCACCCCGGTGAGCGGCGCGGGCAACGGCGCGGGCAACGGCGCGACCACCACGCCGTGACACGCACCCCCGCCTCGGCAGGCGTGAGGCGAGGCGGGAACGGGGCGCGCACACCGCGCCCCCCGCGCCACGTGCGGGTGAACCATCGGAGCAGAGGAGAGGACGGGTGCTCAAGCTGATCGAGAACGGGGAAGTCTACACGCCGGCGCCGGTGGGGAAGCAGCAGGTGCTCCTCACCGACGGCAAGATCGGCAAAGTGGGCGAGGTGGACCGCCGCGCCGTCGAGTCCGTGGGCGTGGAGTGCGAGGTGATCGACGCCACGGGGTGCCTCGTGGTCCCCGGCTTCATCGACCCCCACATGCACCTCCTGGGCGGGAGCGGCGAGGAAGGGTTCGCCACGCAGACCCCCGAGTTCTTCATCGGCGAGATCGTGCCGTACGGCATCACCACCGCGGTGGGCGCGCTGGGGGTGGACACCACCATGAAGACGATGGCGGGGCTCCTGGCCAAGGTGAAGGGCCTCAACGAGCAGGGGCTCAACGCGTACCTCTGGACGGGGGGCTACAACGTCCCGCCCACCTCCATCATGAACTCGGTGCGCGACGACATCATGTTCCTGGAGGAGGTGATCGGCACCGGCGAGGTCGCCATCTCCGACCGGCGGGCGATGAACACCAGCGCGGTGGAGCTGGCCCGCGTCGTCAGCGACACCTACATCGGCGGGATGCTGGCCAGGAAGTCCGGCGTGACGCACTTCCACGTGGGCGAGATGGACCGACGCCTGGAGCCGCTGCGCCTGATCCTGGACGAACACGACATCGACCCCCGCTGCGTCTACCCCACGCACGTGCAGCGCAACGAGAAGCTGATGGCCGAGGCCGTCGAGCTCACCAAGCGCGGGTGCAACGTGGACGTGGACACCATCGCGGAGGACCTGGCGAAGTGGCTCCGCTTCTACCTGGACGCGGGCGGCGACCCCGCGTGCCTCACCGCGTCGTCGGACGCCTCCATCAGCAGCCCGCGCGTGCTGTCGGAGCAGGTGCGCTCGTGCGTGACGAAGCACGGCTTTCCGCTGGAGCAGGCGCTCTCGCTGGTCACGCGCAACACCGCGCGCATCCTGAAGCTGGAGATGAAGGGGACGCTGGAGAAGGGGAAGTGGGGCGACATCCTCCTCCTGGAAAAGGGCACGCTGGAGATCGTCCACGTCCTGTCCAAGGGCGTCTTCATGGTGCGCGACGGGAGCACGGTGGTGGAAGAGAAGTTCCTGGAGGACAGCATGCGGGCGATCCACCTGGTGGGAGGGAAGTGCCCCGACCGTGGCACCGAAGGGTCGCGGCAGTGAACGTTCAACCGATTGGAGGCGCGATGAAGACGAAGCGGATGATCCCGGCGCTGGCGCTGGCGGCGATGCTGGGCGCGGCCGCGTGCGGCGGCGGCGACGAGGGCGGGAAGGCGGGCGATGCGGCGACCACCGACGCGGGCGCGGCGGGCACCACCACCGCGGATCCGGCGATGACCAGCGGCACCACGGGCACCACCGATCCCACCGTGACCGGCGGCACCACGGGCGGCGCCACCACCGCCGCGACCGCGGACACGGCCGGGCAGAGCCCCGGATTCGACGCATCCACGGCGGGCGGGCCGGCCGGCACCAACAGCGGCGCATCCACGCCCGCGGAGACCCCCGCCCCGGCCCCCCGGCCCTGACGCGCGGATGTTGCGAGCTCGTCCCGCGTCGCGGCCGTGGAGCCGCGGCGATTCACCGTATCAGGTACTGGAGAACGCAATGAAGAAGCTTCTATCGACCCTGGCCCTGGCCGCGATGTTCGGCGCCGCGGCGTGCGGCGGCGGCGGTGACGATGGAGAGGGCGGCGCCGCGGGCGACACCGGCGGCGCGGCCACGACGGATGCCGGCACCGGCGGCACGACCACGGACCCCGCCATGAGCGGCACCACCGACCCCGCGGCCGCCGGCGGCGCCGCCGGCACGACGGCGACCGGCACCACCGGCACCGGCCTGACCGCGGACACGACCGGCATGGGCGCCGGCGCCGGCACGACGGGCGGCACCACGGGTGGAACCACCGGCACTACCCCGTAACCGCCCAACGAATCACACCCAGGAGGGGGTCCCGCAACGGCCCCCGTCGCTTATCCAAGCCCCCTCTCTCGATGACAGGAGGGCGCAGCCCTCTCCTGTTATCGGGAGAGGGGGCAGTCGAGTGTAACGAGACGGGGGTGAGGGCCTCCGCCGCCACGCAAATAGCCATGCCCGACCCCCACCCCACCGCCACCGCCGTCCACCGCGCCCGCGCCCGCCTCGGCGAAGGCCCCTCGTGGGACGCCGCCGAGGGAGTGCTCTGGTGGGTGGACGTGTGGGACTACCGCGTGCACCGCTGGGACCCGCGCACGGGCGACGACCGCGTCTTCGACATGGGCGAGGCCACCGCCTTCGCCGTCCCCGCACGGGGCGGCGCCGTGGTGGGGCTGCGCCAGCGCGTCGTGCGCCTGGACGTGGCGACAGGCCAGGTGGAGACGCTCGCCGAGGTTCCGGGACTCGACCCTCGCGAGCGCATCAACGACGGCAAGTGCGACCCTCGCGGCCGCCTCTGGTTCGGCACCCAGGCGAAAGAGGACGGCAAGGCCTCCCTCTGGCGGCTCGACGGCGCCGGCCTAGAGCGCATGGGCGGCGACCTCACCATCGCCAACGGTTTCGCGTGGAGCCCGGACGAGGGCACGATGTACCTCTCCGACTCGCCCGCGAAGCGTATCTACGCCTACCCGTTCAACGCGGACGCGGGCACGCTGGGGGAGCGCCACCTCTTCGCCGATCTTGCGGAGGAGGACAGCTTCCCGGATGGCGCCTCCACCGATGCCGAGGGGTGCCTCTGGTCGGCGCAGTGGGAGGGCGGGTGCGTCCTCCGCTTCGCGCCGGACGGGCGGCGGGCGGGCCGGATCGAGCTCCCCGTGCCCATCCCCACGAGCTGCGCGTTCGGCGGGGAGGGGCGGCGCGAGCTGTACGTCACCACCGCGCAGATCGGCCTGGGCGACGAGCAGATCGAGGCCGCGTGGGAGTCCGGCGACCTCTTTCGCCTCGAGATGGATGTGCCCGGAGAGCCGGTCTCCTCCTTCGTGTATTGAGCGTGGCTTGATCCTTGACTCTGAACCGCGCGATGCGAAAGACGGGTGACGGAACCGAGAGGGAGCGAATGTCGAAGACGGACGGGTCGGGGAAGATCGGGCGGCTGGTGGTGATCGGCGGCGCCGAGGAGAAAGAGGGCGGTGACATGGTGATCCTCCGCCGCGTGGTGGAGCTGGCGGGGGGCGACCAGGCGCGCATCATCGTCTGCTCGTCGCCGTCGGGCGAGGCGGAGGAGGCGTTCGAGACCTACCGCAAGATCTTCGAGGAGATCGGCGTGGCGGAGGTCATTCCCGCGGCCATCGAAGAGCGCAACGAGGCGGACACTCCCGAGCTGCTGGACGCGGTTAAGCGCGCGACCGGGTTCTTCATCACCGGGGGCGACCAGTTGAAGCTCGTGGCGCTGATCGCGGGGACGCACTTCGCGGAGGGGATCCGCGAACGGCTCTTCCACGACGGGCTGGTGGTGGCCGGCACCAGCGCCGGCGCCGCCGCCATGAGCAGCGTGATGCTGATCGGCGGCACCAGCGAGGGCTCGGTGCGGCGCGCGGACATCTCGCTTGCCCCGGGGCTGGGGCTGTGGCGCGACACCGTGGTGGACACCCACTTCAGCCAGCGCGGCCGCGTAAGCCGCCTGATGACGGTCTTCGCGCACAATCCGCAGGTGCTGGGCATCGGCATCGACGAGAACACCGCGGTGGAGGTGGAGCTGGGGGAGAGCTTCACGGTGCTGGGGGAGAACGCGGTGCTGGTCTTCGACGGCCACGTCACCCACTCCAGCGCTCCCAACGCGAGCGACGAGGACGTGCTGGCGCTGACCGACACGCTGGTCCACGTCCTCCCGACCGGGTACGGCTTCGACCTCGCGACGCACCGCCCCATCCTCCCCAACGGCGAGCGCGTGCCCACTCCGATTACGCCTACGAGCGCGGGGAGCCGCACCGCCGAAGTGGGGACCGGCACCTAATGGACGCGGCCAAGGACCCGCAGCTCGGCCACCAGCGCCTGATCCCGGACCGGGACCAGACGCCGGAGATGGCCGGCGTGGTGGACCGCAACATCGTCGCGCTCCTCGAGCGACGGCGCGAGGACGAGCTACGCAAGAGCACGCAGGACCGCATCGCCGACCGGGTGACGCGCTTCACGGGGAGTATGCTCTTCGTGTACATCCACCTGACGATCTTCGGCTCGTGGATCGTCGTCAACCTGGGGTGGACGCCGGTCCCGCGGTTCGATCCGTCGTTCGTGGTGCTGGCGATGATCGCGTCGGTGGAGGCGATCTTCCTCTCCACCTTCGTCCTCATCTCGCAGAACCGCATGCAGGCGCAGGCGGACAAGCGCGCCGACCTGGACCTCCAGGTCTCCCTCCTGTCCGAGCACGAGATCACCCAGCTCATCACCCTGGTGACCGAGATCGCCCGCCGGATGGACGTGGACGCGGCCAAGCACCCCGAGCTGCGCGAGCTGGCGCAGGACGTGGCTCCCGAGCGGGTGCTGGACCACATCGAGCACCACGAGCGGCAGGTGAACAGCCGGGGACGTTAGGCCGGGGTATCAGGACGTCGTACGCGCACGGATACGCGAGGCGCGGGAGCTTTTTTCCCGCGCCTCCTTCATTTCCAATGCCCTGCGGCTTTCCTACGAGAGCGCGAGCGAGCGGCGGGGGACCGGGCGCGCCTGATCGAAGAGCTCCTCCAACTCCGCGTCCGGCGCGGCCTCCCAGCCGGCCGGGATAGGGCTGAGGCGGCGCTTCTCCTCTCCCCGTTCGAAGCAGAGCCACCCGGACCCCAGCCCCGGCATCATCAGCCCGGGCGAGCGCAGACGGCGGTCCCGGCTGGTCCGGCGCTCCGGCCCGCTGTACACCACGCCCGTGGAGACGCGGCGCTCCACCATCCGCCTCTCCGCGCCCTGCACCGCAAAGGGCGTGACGTTCCACACCGTGCAGGCCTGTCCTCGCGAGTCTTCGAAATTACGTAGCGGCATCACCTTGGACGATAAAGGGTTCACCGCGCGGGGACGCACGACCCGTGCCGGAACAATCCCGTAACAGCTTGTAGCACCCGTGCTTACGCCGTCCGTTCACCCGCGCCGCCGCCGGTTTTCGGCGCGGCGCTACCCGTCAGCACGTCCTCGTAGAGGGCGTCCAGCGGCACCGCGAAACCTACCGCCGGAAGGTTCAGCACCCCGTCCGCCCCGCTCGACTCCGCGTAAATCCACTCGTCGCCTCGGCGCGTGAACGTCTCCACGCGCATTCGATCCTGCGCGATCAGGACGTACATCTGGAGAGTCTCCAACCGGCGGAAGTGCGCCCACCTTTCCCCGCGGTCGTACCGTTCCGTGGAGGGGGAGAGCACCTCGATGATGACGGTGGGGTTCAGCAGCGTGTCGAAGTGGTCGTCCTCCAGTCGCGGCTCGCCGCAAACGACGACCACATCCGGATAGGCGTACATCTCGGTCGCTCGAACCTTGATGCGCATCCGGCTGAGAAACGCGCTGCACGGCCCGCCTCGCAACCGGGTACCCAGCTCGCGTGCGAGATTTGTGACGATCAGATTGTGCGTGAGGTTCACGCGCGCGACCGCCAGGATATGTCCATCCACGTACTCGCTCTTCAGCTCCAGAGAGGCACGCTCCAGGGTGAGGTACTCCTGTGGGGTGAATCGCTGGTCGGGCGCCGTGTCCATCTTCCCTCGGGTGCGTGCGGCTGGTTCAGACCACACCCAGAGGATAGTCCCCGCTAAACCGCTGCACCAGAAGGATGTACCGCCACAAATCGGACGCTGTGGGCGCGCGCTGCCGCTAGAGGAGCGCACGCATTGGTGCGCGATTTTCCAAAGCGTTGGGCCGGCCGCGGCTACAGCCCGCGCCCGTGCCAGGGCACGTTCGCGTCGAGCGAATCCGCCAGCTCGATGTAGATGCGGCGCGCGGCTTCGGTGAACTGCTCGTCGTCGCCCTCCACGTAGGGCGCCAGCTCGGCGCGGATGCGCTCGGAGAGGCTCCCCGACTCGATCATGCGCGCGGCGAGGTCCAGGTACTCCGCCTCGTCGCGGCGGACGGCGCGGCGCGCGCCGTCCAGCAGGGTGCGCAGGACGTCGCGCGCGTGGGTGCGGCCCTCCGTGTCGCGGTCGCCGGGGAGATGCGGGGCGGTGACGAGCGCGCGGCTCCCGTCGCGGATGCAGGCGCGGAAGTCCTCCACCAGCAGCGGGTGCGGCGGAAGGACGATGCGCCCCGCCTTCACGCGCGCCGCCAGGAACTTGAGCGCCGAGCGGACGAAGGCGGCGACCGCGATGTCCATCTTCACGCACTCCTGCGTGTCCAGCACCCGCACCTCCATGGCGCGGCGGCTGAACTTGAGCACCGCGCCGCGCGCGTTGAAGAAGTCGTGGCGGATCGGCGCCGAGTCCGGCAGGCGGTCGAGCGCGGCGTACATAGGCTGCAGGATGCTGCGCCGGTAGTCGCCGAAGCTCTCCACGTACTCCGGCACCAGCTCGCCGCAGCTTTCCGGGATGCGGGCCTGGTGTTCCAGGATCCACGCCAGGCGTGCGTCCGCTGACCCCTGCAGCTCGCCATCGTGCATCGGCGACGATGCGGCGAGGGCGGGGAGGTAGGGGATCAGGAGCGAGGCGGCGGTGTGCATCGCCACCGCGTCGGCCTCGCCGCCGAGGGGGAGGTTCAGGTGCGTGGCGTGCACGTTCATCCACCCGTGCGTGCGCACGTCGAAGAGGCGCGCGTACGTGCCGTAGATGCGCCCGTTGGAGCGCGACCAGAGCCGCCCCTTGCTCGGGTTGAACCAGGGGTGCATCCCCGTGGGAAGGAGGCGCGCGCCCCACTCGTCGCGCAGCACCGCGCTGAAGCGACCGATCCCCTCCACCAGCGCCGCCTCCGCGTCCGCGAGGGAGCGCAGGGGGGCGCCCGTCTTCACCTCGAAGACGTGATCGGCGATCTCGTTGCTGAACCCGACGGCGCCCAGGTCCACGTCGCTCGTCC
Organism: Longimicrobium sp.; assembly: GCA_036387335.1. NCBI lineage: Bacteria > Pseudomonadati > Gemmatimonadota > Longimicrobiia > Longimicrobiales > Longimicrobiaceae > Longimicrobium > Longimicrobium sp. The sequence continues at coordinate 48,901 of DASVTZ010000041.1, read as the reverse complement.
CGCGGCCGGCGAGGACGCGAAAGGCCTCCTCCACCAGCGGCACCACGTTGAGGTCGCGGTCCACGGTGGGGTACTCCAGCTCGATCCCCGCCACCTCGAACGCACGATACGCGCGCTCCGTCCGCGCCGCCCCGCGGATGCGGATGGGCGCGCGCAGGCGCTCCAGCGCGTCGGGGGCGGGCGCGGGGCGCGGGGGCGGGGCCGCCGCCTCGATCCTCCGTACGAAGAACTCCACCAGGTCCTCGTAGACGGCGTTCCCGTCCGCCGCGTCCTCGTAGCCGACGTCCAGGTTGGGGTTGTCGTTCACCTCGATCACCACCGGCCCGTTCGGCGTCTCCTTGAGATCGACCCCGTACAGACCGTCGCCGATCAGGGCGGCGGCGCGGATGGCGGCATCGACCACGTCGCGCGGGGCCTGGGCGCGCGGCACGGCCTCCACGCGGCCGTAGCGCTCCGTCCCCTTCTGCTCGGACCGGATCTGCCAGTGGCCGCGCGCCATGAAGTAGCGCGCGGCGAAAAGGAGCTTCCCATCGAGCACCGCCACGCGCCAGTCGAAGTCGGTGGGGAGCCACTCCTGCGCCAGGATCAGCGGCGAGCGGCGGAACATCTCCTCGCTGCGCACCGCGTAGTCCTCGCGCGAGACCACCTTGTGCACGGCGTTCGAAAACGAGCCGTCGGGGAGCTTCACCACGAAGGGGAAGCCCAGCTCCGCCACCGCCTCCCACGGCGTGTGCGGGGTGATGATGCGAGAGCGCGGCGTGCCGATCCCCTCGCGCCGCAGCAGCTCTTCGAGGAAGACCTTGTTGCCGCAGCGGATGATGGACTGTGAGTCGTCCACCACCGGCATGTCCAGCGCCTCGGCGCGGAGGGCGAACTGGAAGGCCGGCTCGCTGACCCCGGTGAGGACGCGGATGAAGAGCGCATCGTACTCGGACAGGCGCCGCATCTCGCCGAGGGTGATGCGGTGCACGTGCACGTTCATGCGCGCCGCCACCCGCTCCAGCCGGTCGATCGTCTCGGGGGATGACGGAGAGAAGATGTCGTCGGGGTCCACCAGCACGGCGATGGAGGCGCGGCGGGTCTCGCGCGGCTCCGCCGTCCCCCGCCGGAAGACGCGGCGCGTGTCCGTCAGCGCGCCGGCCAGGAGGCGGCGCCCCTCGTCGTCCAGGTGGTGCGGCGACTCGGGCGCGACGCCGCACACCTTCCACTCCTCCTCCTCGAAGACGAGCTGGATGCGCAGCAGCGGCACCGGCCACTCGCGGAATACGGTGCGCGCCGCCACGCGGAAGCGCGGGTCCTCGGTGCGCCCAAGCACCGCCAGCGTCTCCGCCACCTCGCCCTCCGTGGCCGCGCGGAGCGACGTCTCGGGGCAGCGTACGAGCGGCGGATGGAAGGCGGCGCGCGGGGCGTCGTCGCCGGCCGCGGGTGGCGGCGCGGGCGGCTGCGGCACGTCCGCCATCCGCCGCCGCACGCTCATCTCCGCCGCATCGACGGTGGGGACGCCGGCCTCCTGAAGCGCGCGGAAGAGGCCGTACGGCTCGCCCATCCCCTCGCTCGTCTCCACGCGCGGGAGCACCTGCTGCCCGCGCGCATCGGCCAGCAGGGAGACGTAGTATCCCGTGGATCCGTATCGAAAGGAGCGGCACAGGTTCACCACCACCGCGCCGGGCTCCGCCACCTCCGCTCCGCCTTCCAGGTACCGCCCGGCCAATGTCACCAGACCTTCGGGGAGCCCCGCCGCATCCGATGGGTCGGACACCACCACGATCACGCGCCTGCGCTTCACCGTTCTTGCTCCTGGTCTTTGGGCCACAGCTCCAGGAGCACCGCGTCGTACGTGGCGTCGCCCAGGAGGATGGAATTGATCAGCCGCTGCGCATCCACCACCACCCGCCCGTCGGGCGAAGCGGGGACGTGCACGGATGGGTCGCGAATGGAGAAGTGCCGCCCCCAGTGCTCGTAGCCGACGATGACGATGAAGTGCCCCGTCGAATCGCCGGCCTCGTCGTCGTCCACCAGCGAGTCCGTCTCGGGGATCCAGCGCTCGCGGCGGAAGCGGTACAGGTACGTGGCCGAGAGGCCGGCCAGCACGGGGTGCTCGCGGTCCAGGATCTCCTTGATGAGCGACGGCGTGAGCTCTTCGAAGATGGCGATCTCGCCGCCCATCGCCAGGAAATCGAGGTACGCCCGCGCCGCGCGCAGCCGCTTGGAGTCGCGCAGGTACGGGAAGCGCGCGTGGATCTTTTCCATCAGCGCCTCGCGCGGGAGCGACGCCCACGTTGGGTCGAAGATCTGCAGGTCGTACGAGTAGATGCGCGCGTTGAACCCGCGCCGCATCCCCGCGATCCCCAGGAAGACGGCCAGCGTGCCGCCGTCCTCGTTGCGGTCGATCTCGCCCAGCACGGACGCCTCGTCCGCCTCCACCCCGTAGAAGTCGTAGACTTTGCGCAGGCAGGTGGGCCCGCAGGTGGAGTCGTCCGGCTGCAGGAACCTCTGCACGCGCAGCTCGTGCGCCACGCGCCCGTGCTCCACGTGGCGGTCTTCGGGGATTACGACTTCGGGCAGCGCGGTGGCCATCGAGCTTCGGCAAAAGGCGGCAACGGAAAACGCGGGTGCTGCGCAACCGGCGTACCACGGGAGGGCCCTCACCCCCGCTCGTTCCTCGGCGGTGGTCGAGTGCGCATCGGTGGCGCGGAATCCGCATCACGGCGGCGCTCCACGATCGGCAGACAACCAGGGAGATCGACAGATGGCGTATGCGGTGATCCAGTTTCTCGAAGCGGGCGAGCGGAAAGCGACGCTGTGCCGGACGCAGAACGGCCAGCCAGTGGGTGCCGATGGGGTGATGGATCCGCTCAGCATCTTCATCGAAGAGACGTCGCACCAGATGATCACGCAGGGGTCGCCGGGCGCGCTCTACTTCGCCCAGCTCTTCGCCGCGCGCGAGATCGAGGCGGGCCGCGAGGTCCGCGTCCTCGGCGGGGCGGGGGAGATGGGAATCACGGCGGAGGAGATGGAGGCCCTCACCGGCCAGGGCTACTACTACGAGGTGTCGGTGGGGCGCGAAGGCGAACGCGCCGTCCCGCAGGTGCTCGCCAGCGGCATCGAGGAAAGCCTGCGCCGCCCATAGTAGGGGCGCGATTCATCGCGCCCACCCTCGCCCTTCCGTCACGCTCGCGCCCGCCCCCCAATCCCGTAGGGGCAGCCCCGCGTGGCTGCCCGTGCCCCGCTATTCTCCGCAGCCCGCATCAGGGTCGGATTAAGCCGCCGCACAAATGGGCTCGGCGCCACCACACGGCACCGAGCCCCTTCAGTGGGCTTCCCGTGGTTTCAGCGGGGGGATTTATCCCCTCGCTGCCGCCGGTGCCGCCCCGCGCTCCGACCGCGCCTGCGTCCGCGTCTACGGCCGCTCGTCCGGGCGGATGCGGACGGTGAGGTCGCTGCTGCGGATGACGGTTTCGCCGGTGCGCGAGTCGCGGGTGACGCTGACGGGGGCGCCGCGCACCTCCACCTCCGCGCCTCCCACCGCGCCCGAGTACCGCAGCCGCTGCCCCGCCCGCGACGAGGCGACCGGGTTGCTGGCGTCCGGGCGCCGCATGGCCGACATGGCGGCCGTCTGCTGGCGGCCGTTGCGGGTGAAGGTCCAGCTCACGCGCTGCCCCGGCTGCACCGCGCTGAACCGGCGCCACGCGGCGGGCGTCGTCAGGGGAATCCCGTCGATGTGGGTCAACTGGTCGCCGCGCTGCATGCCGGCGCGCGCGGCGGGGGTGCCGGGCTCCACGTTCTCCACCAGCGGCGTGGAGCGGAAGGCGAAGGTGGTGCGGCCGTTCTCGCGGACCACGTCGCACCGGCGGCACCCGATCCCGAACCCGAACCATCCGTCCGGAAGGAACTCCGGGGGCGGCGGCGGGACCGGCGGCAGGGGCGGAGTCGGCGGCGTGGGCGGAGCCGGGGGCGCGGGGGCCCGCGGTGGTCTGGCCGCGCTGGGCGCCCGGGGTGGAGCGGGGGGCTGGGGCGGTGTCGGCGGCGCGGGGAAGTCCTCATCAAGGAGAGTCCCCCCGCGTGCGCCCGGGCGCGGCGGGGCGGGCGGTGCAGGCGGCGCAGGCGCGTGAGCGGGCCGCGGCGGATGCGGGGGCGCCGGGGGACGCGGGGGCGCGGGTGGACGCGGGCCGAAGAGCGAGGAGCTACACTGCGCCCCCGGCACCACTCGCACGTCGCGGGTGCGCCCGTCGCGGCGGATGGTGAAGGTGGCCGCCCGTCCCGGCGCGAGCTCGCTGAAGCGCCGCCCGCCCTCCGCCGTCGTGATCGGCGCACCGTCGACGGCCACCACCACGTCACCCTCGCGCAGCACCCCGGCCGTGGGCCCGCCGGGTCGGATGCGCCCCAGCGTCAGCTCCGTTCCGAAGCGAACAGTGCGCACGCCGTTCTCGTCGTTCACCTGGATGTGGCAGTTGCGGCATTCGAAGCCCTGGAGCCCGAGGTCGGGGTAGCGCCGCGCGCAGCTCTGCGCCTCCAGGGGTGCCGCCGCCATCGCCGCCAGGGCGATGGTCCAGCGGATGATTGGGATGTTCATGGTTGGATCTCCGCTATGTCGTTGATGTAGGTGCGTTAGTGCGTTAGTGCGTTAGTGCGTTAGTGCGTTGAGGGATCTGGCGCTTCTTTGTCAGCCAGCCGGAGCCGGGCCGGGATCGGGACGTCACCGGCCAGGCCTCGTGGCACGCGCAGTAGATCCTTCGCTCCGCGCCACAGTTCGCGGACGGGGCGAGGACGGTGAGGCGCGTCGCTCAGGATGACAGAGGATGACGATCCACGGTCACTCCACGCACTCACGCACTCACGCACTCACGCACTCACGCACTCACGCACTCACGCACTCACGCACTCACGCACTTCCGTTCAAAACCAAACCACCTTCCGCTGCGCCGACGAGTCCTGCCGCGCAGGCGCGCGGGCGCGGTCGTAGCCGGCCAGGATGCCGCTCGCCACCGGGTCGTCGGGGGCGATGCGCACCAGCTCGTCGGCGGCGGAGCGGAGGCCACGGACGGCGACCTCGCGGGCCTGGGCGGCCTGGGCGGGCTGGGCCGTGTCCGCCATGCGCGCGAGCTGCCCGAGCGCGTGGACGTACGCGGAGCCCGTCTGCTGCACCAGCAGGGCGGCCTGGCGCGAGTTCTCGGCCTGCACCCGCGCCACCACCACCTCGGTGGATCGGGCGCCCACCCACTGCCCCACGGCCACCCCGCTGGCGAAAAGGGCGAGCGAGGCCGCCACCGCGCTCCCCACCCACGCCGCGGGAAAGCGCAGCCGCCGGCCCCGCGGCTCCAGCGCGCCCCGCTGGCGGAGGGCGTGCACCGTGCGCTCTTCCAGGAGGCGCCCCGGCTGCTGTTCGCGTGGGAGCGCCGCGAAGAGGCTGCGCTCGGCCGGGGTCAGCTCGTCGTCGTGTCCTGCGTCCTGCATCGTCATACGGTCCTCGTGGGCGCGGGGTCGAGCAGCTGGCGCATGGCCCGCCGCGCGCAGGATAGCTGGCTCTTGGACGTGCCGGGCACCACGCCCAGCATCTCCGCGATCTCCTCGTGCGTGAAGCCTTCCACGTCGTGCAGCACCAGCACCGCACGATAGCCGGCGGGGAGCAGCGCGAGCGCCCGCTCCAGGTCGATCCGCTCCCCCAGCGGCGGGGGAGCGCGCCACGGCTCCGGCACGTGCTCCGGGTCCGCCTCCCACCGGCCGCGGCGGCGCAGGAGCCCGCGCGCCACGTTCAGCCCGATCCCGGTGAGCCACGTGGCGAACGCCGCCTCCCACCGGAACTCCGCCAGCCGCTCGGTGGCGCGGATCCAGGTCTCCTGCACCACGTCCTCGGCATCCTGCTCGGCGCCGCCCAGCACGCGCAGCACCACCTGGAAGAGGCGCGGCGTGTGGCGCCGGTAGAGCGCCCGGAAGGCGGCCTCGTCGCAACGCAGGAGGAGTGCGTCGGCGAGTTCGCGGTCCGGAGAGGCGGGCGGAGCAGCGGTCGCGGTTGTCATCGCCAGATAAGTGGCGTGGCGGGGGCAAAAGGTTGTATGAGGCGTTGATTAGCGGAAAGGAAACAGCATTTCACGCGGAGACGCAGAGGAAACAACGAGAAAGGATAAGAAGAACTCCGTGGAGTTCCTCCGCGTTCTTTTAGTTTCCTCTGTGTCTCTCTGTGAGGCAAAAAAGAGCCCCTCCCCCCCACGGACGGCGGGGACGGGGGCTGGATGTAGCTGCGATAGGATTCGCCAGTGGGTCAGGGGGCGAGGAGGACATCTTCCGATCCGATCAGCCACGCTTTGGGCCCGCTCACCACGTCGCGGAGGAATGCGCTGCCACGGCGCAGCTTCTCCGCGAGGGCGGCGGGGGTGAACCGCTGCACGTCGAGAGGGCGGTTCAGCAGCGACTCGGCTTCGATCATCGCCCGGCCGATGGCGGCGGTGGGCATCCCCTCCTCCACGATCAGCACGTCCACGTCGCTTCCGTGGCGGGCGCCGCCGCGCACGGTGGAGCCGAACACGAAGGCCGCCTGGATCCCGGGGACGTCCCGGAGCACCTCGCGCACGACCTCTACCGGGTCCCCGTGCTCGCGGAGCAGGGTGCGGAACGCGTTCCAGCTGGGATGGCCGGGCACCGGGTCGAAGTAGACCCTGCCACCTTCTTCGGCGCGGCGGACGAGCCCGAGCGCTTCGAAGCGGCGGAGCTCGCGCTGCAGGGCGCCCGTTCCCATCCCGGTGCGCTCCTGGAGTGCGCGGAGATGGAGGCGCTGGTCGGGGTGTACGAGGAAGTGGGTCAGCAGCCGCACCGTCCCGCCACTGAGCAGTTCTCGGAGGTTCGCCATCTCATCGCGGGTTCACGGGTGTACCCAAAGTTGGTACGCCGGGGCGCCGCGGTCAACCCGCCACAAAAACAGGCGAGCCCCACCCTCCGTGCGGAAGGTGGGGCTCGGTGTTCTCTATTCCCTATTCCCTATTCCCCATTCCCCGCAGTTACCGGCTGATGATGGGGTCCGGGTTGCCGTCGGGGTCGCACTTGGCGGAGCCGCTGGTGCGGGCGCCGCCCAGCAGGAGCACGCCGGCCGCGTGCGGGGCCGCCATCGAGGTGCCGCTCATGGTGGTGGTGCCGCCGCCCTTGCGCGTGGAAAGGATGCTCACGCCCGGCGCCGCGTAGTCCACCGGCGGGTTGCCCCAGTTGGACCACGAGGGCATGCAGTCGTTCACGTCCGTCGCCGAGATGGTGTAGACGTTGTTGCCGTTGGTGCGCGACGGCGTGGTGGTGCTCGCGTCCACGCCCTCGTTGCCGGCGGCCAGCACGAACTTGATCCCCTTGGCCGCCGCGTCCACGATCGCCTTCTCCAGCGTGGCGTTGGAGCCGCTGCCGCCCAGGCTCATGTTGGCCACGTCGCCGCTGGCGCCCTTGGCGGCCACGTAGTTGACCCCGTTCACCACCCCTTCCCACGAGCCGCTGCCGCTGTTGCCCAGCACGCGCACCGAGCAGACGTAGGCGTTCGCCGCCACGCCCACCACGTCGATCGAGTTGTTCTTGGCGGCGATGGTCCCCGCCACGTGCGTGCCGTGCCCGTTGCCGTCCGCGGGTGAGGTGCCGGCGAAGTAGGTGTGGCAGGCGCGCGAGGTGTTCAGGTCGGCGTGGTTCAGGTCGATGCCGCTGTCGATGATCCACGCCGTCTTCCCCGTGCCGTCGCCGAAGCCGCCCACGCGGCTGATCCCCCACGGCGTCGTCTGGCCGGTGCTTCCGCCGCCGCCGCCGGGACGCGCCTGGCCTTCCACCGGGAAGATGAGGGAGACGGGGCCGTCACGCTCCACCATCGCCACGCGCGGATCGCCGCTCACCGCCGCGATGCGCGACTCCGGGATCACCGCCGAGAAGCCGCGGGCCGCGAAGTGGCGCAGGTGGCGGATGGCGAAGCCGTTGCCGCGCGCCAGGTCGGCGGCGGCGGCGTCCACGTCCACGCCGTCGCGGAAGGTCACCAGGTAGATGGGCGCGTTCTCGGACCGGGCGGCGACCGGGGTCTCGGGGGCGCTCAGGCGGTTGTCCTGGCAGCCCACGACGGCAAGCGCCGCGGCAAGGGCGGCGATGGGGGTGCTGCGACGCATGTACGTCCTCCGGGTGGCGGGCGAGGGATGCGGGGGCAGGGAAGGCCCCGCGCGGGTGTGGCTGCCTATGATCCCGGCAAGCTGGGGGCCGCACCGGGGTGCGTTCCGCGCCCCCTTCAAGTGAATGCGCCGCAATTGATTGCGGGTTGTGGCGGAGTCCGGCTGGATCCGCGGACTGCACCAGAATGGTGCACTTGAAGCGGGATGGTGCGCCATCGGACGGCTGGCCCCGGACGGCGGGGCCCCGCGTGGAAGCCATCGCGGCTCTTTCCCGTTGCCCGGCGGGCGCCGTACATTCTGGCCCCGGACCCGCGAATCCTCTCAGCCGCACCGATGCCTTTCCTTCACCTGGTCGCTTCCCCGCGCGCATGAACCGCCTACGGTTGTGGGGGCCCGCGGTACTGGGGCTGCTCCTGTTCGCCGCCGCCGGGTACGTGCTGCACTACCAGCTCCGCGGCGTCAGCTACCGGGAGGTGCGCGCCACGCTCGGCACGCTTCCGCGCACCGCGCTCCTGGCGTCGGTGCTCATCTGCGCGGTCAACTACTTCATCCTCACGGGCTTCGACCTCCTCGGCTTCTTTTACATCGGGCGCAAGGTGCCCTGGTGGAAGGTGTCGATCGCTTCGTTCACCGGCTACGCCATCTCCAACAGCGTGGGGTTCGCCCTGATCTCGGGGACCTCCGTCCGTTACCGCTTCTATTCGCGCTGGGGCCTCACGGCGGGCGAGATCTCGCGCATCGTCCTCTTCTACTTCAGCACCTTCTGGCTGGGGCTGCTGGTGCTGGGTGGATGGAGCCTCGCGCTGGACCCCCACCCCACTCTCAACGCGACCTGGGACGTCACGGCGCGGGTGCTGGGGTGGGCGCTCCTGGCGTCGGCGGTCCTGTACCTGACGGCCTCCGCCGTGTGGCGCCGCCCGATCCGGTTCATGCGCTGGACGTTCGAGCTGCCGCCGCCGCTGATCGTGACGATGCAGTTCGTCCTCTCCACCATCGACTGGGCGCTGGCGGCGGGGATCTTTTACGTGCTGATCCCGCACTCGCAGCTCTCGTACGCCGAGTTCATGAGCGCCTTCCTGACGGCGCAGATGATCGGCCTGCTCAGCCACGTGCCCGGCGGGGCGGGGGTGTTCGAGGGGACGATGGCCGTGCTTCTGGGCGGCTACCTGACGCCGGAGCAGCTCCTTTCGTCGCTGGTGCTGTACCGGCTGGTGTACTACGTGGGGCCGCTGGGAGTGGCGCTGATGATCCTGGTGGCGGACGAGGTGCGCCAGCGGCGGCACTACTTCGCTCGCTGGACGAGCACCTTTGGAGCGCTGTCGCTCCAGCTGGCGCCCAAGGTGCTGGCGGCGTTCACCTTCGTGGGCGGCGGCGTGCTCCTCTTCTCCGGCGCCACGCCGGGCGAGGAGGGGCGCGTGTACGCCCTCACCCGTGTGCTGCCGCTGGCGGTGGTGGAGGCCAGCTACTTCCTGGGAAGCGTGGTGGGGGTGGGGCTGCTGATCGTCTCCAACGGCGTGGCGCGGCGGCTGGACCTGGCGTACTACCTGGCCGCGGCGGGGCTGGCGGCGGGGATCGCGGCCTCCATCCTCAAGGGCGGCGACTACGAGGAGGCGTCGCTCCTGGCGTTCGTGCTGGTGGGGCTCATCCTCAGCCGCCCGGCCTTCGACCGCAAGGCCGAGTTCTTTGACGCACGCTTCAACCCGGGGTGGATCCTGGCGATGGTGGCGGTGGTGGGCGCCTCGGTGTGGCTCGCCTTCTTCGCCTTCTCGCACGTGGAGTACTCCAGCGCTCTGTGGTGGCGCTTCGCGGCCAACCAGGACGCCCCGCGCGCCCTCCGCGCCTCCGTTGGCGCGACGGTGGCGATCATGGCCTTCGGCGTCTTCCGCCTCCTGCGCCCCGCTCCGCCGGAGATCCACCCGCCCACCGAGGACGAGCTGGCGGCGGCGACGGCGGCCATCGCGCGGCAGCCCTCCACCGTGCCGTACCTGGTGTACCTGCGCGACAAGTCGCTCCTCTTCAACGAGGACCGCTCCGCCTTCCTGATGTACGGCGTGCAGGGGCGCACGTGGGTGGCGATGGGCGACCCCGTGGGCGAGCACCGGGAGGCGACGGAGCTGATCCGCCAGTTCTTCGGCCGCACCGACGACTTCGGCGGTGTACCCGTGTTCTACCAGGTTCGAAAGGAGCGCCTGCACCAGTACGCGGACTTCGGGCTCACCTTCGTGAAGCTGGGGGAGGAGGCGTTCGTGGAGCTGGATGGATTCCACGTGGACGGCGCGGACCGCAAGCCCTTCCGCCTGGCTCTCAACCGCTTCGCGCGCAGCGGGATGACCTTTCGCGTCGTCCCCGCCGCCGAGGTCCCCGCGCTGCTGGGGCAATTGGAGGAGGTGTCGCGCGAGTGGCTGGTGCGCAAGCGCGCGGCGGAGAAAGGCTTCTCGCTCGGCTTCTTCACCCCCGAGTACGTGCGGCGTTTTCCGGTGGCCGTCATCGAGGAGGAGGGGCGCGTGATGGCCTTCGCCACGGTGTGGCCGGGCGCGGACCGCCAGGAGCTCTCGGTGGACCTGATGCGCTTTCGCGACGACGCGCCGCGCAGCGTGATGGAGGTGCTCCTGCTGAAGCTGATGGCGTGGGGGAAGGAGGAGGGCTTCCGGCGCTTCAACCTGGGGATGGCGCCGCTCTCGGGCCTGGAGCTCTCCGCCGTGGCGCCGGTGTGGACGCGCGTGGGCCACTTCCTCTTCGAGCAGGGGGAGGCGTTCTACAACTTCCAGGGGCTGCGCAGCTACAAGGAAAAGTTCCACCCGGTGTGGGAGCCGCGCTACCTGGCGTACCCCGGCGGCCTCGCCCTTGCCCGCATCATGGCCGACGTCTCCGCCCTGATCGCCGGCGGGTACCGCGGAATCTTTCGCCGGGGCGAACATTGAACAGCAATCTCACACAGAGACACAGAGACACAGAGGAAAGACGAGAAGGTCTCTCTCTGTGTCTCTGTGTCTCTGTGTGAGCCCTGGTTTTGGAGTTGTACGCTGAATGAAGGTTCGTGCACGGGCCGCCGTTGCCCTGCTGGCCGCCTCGGCGGGATGCGCGCGGGTCACGCTCCCGAGTCCGCCGCCGCACGGTCCGCGCACGCTGCCGCTGCGGGTGCTCCCGGTGGAGGACGGGGGGCGCTCGATGGCCGTGATCCTCTCCGGCGACGGTCCATTCGCCGGGCTGGGAAACCGCGTGGCGAAGGATCTGCGCGCGGCCGGCATCCCCGCCGTGGTGTGGCACAGCGCCTCGTACTACTGGACCCCGCGCACCCCCGACGAGGCGGCCGCCGATCTGGACCTCGTCATCCGCCACTTCGGCGCGCGGTGGCACCGGGAGCGCGTGCTGGTGGTGGGGTACTCGATGGGCGCGGATGTCGCTCCTTTCCTCCTCAACCGCCTGCCGAAGGAGACGCACGCCCGGGTGGACGGCGTCGCGCTGCTGGCGCTGGCGAACGACGCCGTCTTCGAGTTCCGCGTGCGGCAGTGGTGGACCCGCTCCTCCGCGCCGTCCCGGGCCGTGCGTCCGGAGATGGAGAAGCTGCGCGGCCTGCGCGTGCTGTGCATCCACGGCCATGGCGACGAGAACGGGGCGTGTCCCGAGATGGCCACCTCCGGCGCGACGGTGGTGGAGCTGCGCGGCGGGCACCACTTTCGCGGCGACTATCCGCGGCTGAAGCGCGTCGTGCTCGATCTGGCGCGCTCGGTGGAGGGCAGGTGAGCGGCCGACGCACGGAGATTGCAAGGGAGTGTGCATCCGCTCCCGAACGGTGAGCGGATCGCGTATTTCCATCACCCGGAGGACTCATGCGCAAGGTGATCTGGACCGCCGCAGTGCTCGCCCTGTGCGCCGCCCCCGCGGCGGCGCAGCAGATCGAGAAGTCGCCTTTCACCCCCGCTCCGGCGACCCAGCAGGCCGCCGAGCCGAAGAAGGAGCCGGCTTCGGAGGACGCCACGCCGTCGCTCCGCGTGACCCCGGAGCAGGCCGACGCGACGATCCGTGCGGTGGCGCAGGAGCGGAACCAGGGCAGGCAGCAGCAGCTCGGCACGAACTTCTGGTACACGGTCGCGGCGGTCGCGATCGGCGTGATCCTCGCGATGCTCCTCCTCGACTGAGCACGCGGTGGTGAGGCGGCCCGGCGGGGGAGCATCCTCGCCGGGCCGTTCTGCGTTTGCTGGGGCCGGTGCGTGGCGAGCTTCTACTGCATGGCCTCACGCGGAGACGCAGAGGCGCGGAGAGAGGAAACTGCGAGGGTTGTGGGTGCTGGTAGGGGACGTTGTGGAGGCGTATCTTCGACGCTGGAGTATCATCCCCTTTCGCCATCCCGGGCATCTTTGTTCATCGGCCACCTTCCGGCGGGGTACCTCGCTACCACTCCGCTGCTGGGGAGATCGGCGCCTCGCGAGCGGCGGCGCCTGCTGCTGCTCGGGCTCGCGGCGAGCGTGCTGCCGGACCTGGACCTGTTCTACTTCTACTTCGTGGACGAGCGGCGGCACGTCCACCACGCCTATCTGCCGCACCTGCCGCTCGCGTGGGTGGCGGCGCTGGGGATGGCGGCGGCCGTGCTGGGCGTCCTCCGCGCGCGGCGGACGGCGTGGCTGGCGCTGGCGATCCTGGGGATCAACGTGCTCCTGCACCTCGTGCTGGACACCGTCGCGGGCGGGATCCGGTGGCTGTGGCCCTTTTCGGACGTGGAGCTTGCTCTCACAACAGTGCGCGCCCGGTACGATCCGTGGGTCCTCAACTTCGTCCTGCACTGGACCTTTGCGCTGGAGATGGCGCTGATCGTTGCGGCGCTGTGGCGGTACCGGCGGTTGCGTTCTGTTGGAGGGTCGCGCGGAGGCATGGGGTCTGCGCGCGCGGGGTGAGGGATACCGCGGGGCGCATCCGGGGTATTCAATTGCACGCACCCTCACGAACACACGCGACCGTACCAGCGAGGCTTGCATGAGCACGGCACCCGATTTCGTAGTCCGGGCCCCCAACGAAGGGCTTGTGCTGGCCGTCGAGGCCAGGAACCGCCCCAACGCCTCACCGGAGTGGGCTGCGGAGATGAGGCACGACCTCGCCGTACGCGGCTTCCTTCCGGACGCGCCCTTTTTCCTGCTGGCGCTCCGCGATCATTTCTTCCTCTGGAAGCAGCCTCCTCTGCTTCAACTGGTTCCGCCCGACTACCAGGCGCCGACCCGAGAAGTCCTGCGGCCATACCTGGAAAATCTCCGTACGCCTCTGCACGAGTTCAGCAAGGTCGGATTCGAGGCGGTCGTGGGCCTCTGGCTCGACGACCTGGTGCACGGCACTCTGAACGGCGGGTCGGAATGGCTCACGGATTCCGGGCTCCGCGAGTGCGCCCGCAACGCTACAGTGGTCATGCCCGCCGGCGTATGATCGTCTACGCCGAATCCAACTTCCTCCTGGAGCTCGCCTACCTCCAGGAGGAGCATGAAAGCTGTGAGGAGATCCTGGCGCTGGCCGAGAGCGGCCGCATCCGCCTCCTGCTGCCGGCCTTCGCCGTCGTCGAGGCAAGGATGAGCGTGCTGCGCCAGGCGCGCCGGCGGGTGGAATTCAACAACTGGCTCGAGCAGTAGGTTCGCGAGCTGGCCAGGTCGAAACCGTACGCCGGCCTTGCCTTAAAGAGCCGCGATGTGACCTCGGCGCTCCTCGGCAGTGGCGACGAGGAGCGCCGCCGCCTCGACCAGGTGGTGGAGCGCGTTCACCGGATCGCGCACATCCTCCCGACGACGGGAGAGATTCTCGACCGCGCGTCCACGGTGGAAGGCGAGTTGAGCCTCTCGCCCCAGGATGCCGTCGTGTACGCGTCTGTGGCGCATAACCTCCAGCAGGACCCGCTGCCGGCAAAGGTGTTCCTGAACCGCAACTCGAAAGACTTCGGCAGCCCTGACATGAAGTCGGAGCTCGCGCGAGGCAATTGCAAGCTCCTCGGGTCGTTTCGCGCGGGAAGAGGATTCCTCGTACGGTCCCTCTCGTAGTTACGGAACATCGTCCCTCCGGGTGCGGGGACAAAGCGACGAGGGTGCGCTGCTGCCGGCGCACCCTCGTTCTTCTGTGCCTTGCGGTTCCCTCTGTGCTCTCTGTGTGACGCCCTTCTCAGAACCCGAGTGCCGCGCGGATCGTGGGCGGGATGCGGTCCATCGTCCACGGCGGGGTGAAGGTCAGCTCGACCTCGGCGCTCTCCACGCCGGGCACGGATTCGACCGCTTCCTGCGCCTGTTTCAGGAGGTCGCCCGCCACCGGGCAGCCGGGGGAGGTCAGCGACATGGTGACGTCCACGTGCGAGCCCTTGACGTCGATGCCGTAGATCAGCCCGAGGACCACTAGGTCCAGGTTCATCTCGGGGTCCTTTACCTTGCGCAGCGCCTTGCGCACGTCAGCTTCCTTGACCATCTGCAAATCCTTGCGGCGAGGGTGCGGCCGTGAAGCGGGCCGCTCTGCCGGAGCATACCGGCGGGGGCGCGCCCCTGTCAACCCGGGTGGAGCGTCGCTTGCACGTGCCGGGGCGCCCCGTATCTTTGGGGCTCCGCGCCCACCGCACCGGCGGGCCGCGCTTCGCCTTCGTGAGATCAACGCCCGGATGAGTCAAGGAAAGGGCGGCATCCGCCGCATCGCCATCAACACGGGGGGCGGCGACGCCCCGGGGCTCAACGCCGTCATCCGCGCCGCCACGCTGGCCGCCCTCCACGAAGGGTGGGAGGTGCTCGGCATCCGCCGCGGCTACATGGGGCTGCTGGAGGGCGAGGTGGACGGCGAGCCCGGCATCTTCCCCCTGACCGCCACCTCCGTCCGCGGCATCCACCACCTGGGCGGCACCATCCTGGGGACGACCACGCGCGGGAATCCCTTCGGCCTGGAGGTGCGCAAGCCGGACGGCACCTGGGGGACGGTGGACCGCTCCCAGGAGATCGTCGACGCCTTCCGCTCCATGGAGATCGACGCGCTGATCGCCATCGGCGGCGACGGGTCGCTGAACATCGCGCACGAGCTGCAGAAGAAGGGGCTGCCGGTGATCGGCGTCCCCAAGACGATCGACAACGACCTGCGCGCAACCGACCTCACCTTCGGCTTCCAGACGGCGGTGGAGGTGGCGACGGACGCTATCGGGCGCCTTCACTCCACCGCCGAGGCGCACCAGCGGATCATGGTGGTGCAGGTGATGGGGCGGCACGTGGGATGGATCGCGCTGGAGAGCGGGCTGGCCGGCGGGGCGGACATCATCCTCCTTCCCGAGGTGCCGTACTCCGCCGAGAAGGTGGCCGCCAAGATCTTGGAGCGCGAGAGGCACGGCCGCCGCTTCAGCATCGTGGTGATCGCCGAGGGCGCGAAGGCCGCCGGCGAAGAGCCCTCGTACGCGGATTCCACGGGGCGCTACGGCGGCATCGCGGACCGGCTGGCGGCCGAGCTGGAGGAGCTCACCGGCAAGGAAGCGCGCACCCTGACGCTGGGCCACATCCAGCGCGGCGGCTCGCCCACGGCGTTCGACCGCAACCTGGCGCTGCGCTTCGGGGCGGCGGCGGTGCGCTGCATCCGCGACGGGCGGCTGGGGACGATGGTGGCGCTCCAGGGCCAGAGCGTCACCTCCGTGCCGCTCGCCGATGCCATCTCCGAGCTGAAGCGCGTGACGATGGACATGGACCTGGTGATGTCCGCCCGGCAGCTCGGCATCTCCTTCGGCGACTGACGGCATTTTGCAGGAGGTCCCGCGTTCTCCCGCGCCGCTGCCGGGTGGCGCGGGACGGCGGGCGCGGCTTCCGCGGCGTGTACTTCGTTGCGGCGGGTGGATTTGCGCGGGGTGGCGGATGCGTGGCTCCGATGTGGAACGGGTGATGCCATGAGGCTACTCGCCCCTCACCCCCGGCTCCCCGCCTGGATCCTTCCCTGTAACCCGTCCCTCCCGTGAGCCTCTCCTCCTCCGCCCTCCTGATCGGTGCCCACCGGCCGGAAGCCGCGCACGTCGCGCCCTTCTCGCCGGAGGTGGCGCTCGCGTTCGCGCGGGTGCCGCTCACCGGCACGGTGGACGAGGTGGCGCAGGGGTGCGTGGACGCGGTGCGGCGGCTGGCCGGCGGGCGGCTCTGCCTGCGCGTGCCGCGGCGCCCGGTGCCACTGGCCGTGGGCGACACGGGTGCGGACCTGGCCGTCCTCGCCCGCTTCGCCGCTCCCGGCGGCGAGGGGACGCTCTGCGCGGACGAGGAGGCGCACGCCCTTCCCGCGCCGCTGCGCGCGGCGGTGGAGCGCGAGCTGGCGCGGGTGTGGGCCGTGCAGGCCGAGCGCGCCGCCACCGCCGACGAGCTGGACCAGCTGCGCTTCCACCTCAACGCCCTGCAGCAGGTGGCGCGCACGCTGGCCGTGGTGCGCAGCTCGGACGAGACGGTGAAGATGGTGCTGGACTCGGTGGGCGAGGTCTTCTTCGCCTGGTGGGCCGCGCTCTACCTGACCGAGGGCGACGAGTACACCTGCCGCGCCGTGCGCTCGCCGCGCGGGTCGCTGGTGGCGCGCGGGATTCCGGCCAGGGTGGTGCAGGAAATCGCCCCCTCGGGCGGCGCGCCGGTGGTGCCGCCCAACGACGCGCCGATCCGCGACCACGTCCCGGCCGAGGTGGGGGTGGTGGCGCCGCTGGACCTGGGGAGCGCGGGGGCGGGGGTTCTGATCCTGGGCCGCCGCCTATCCGACTCGCCGTACGAGGAGCACGACCTGGCGCTCCTGCGCGCCCTGGCCGACTCGTCCGCCATCGCCATGCGCAACGCGGAGCTGCACGACCGGCTGCGCGCGCAGGCCACGCTCGACCCGCTCACGGGGTGCCACAACCGGCGCGGCTTCGACGAGGTGCTGGCGAACGAGCTGTCGCGCGCGCTGCGCCACCAGCACCCGCTGTCGCTGGTGTTCATGGACATCGACCACTTCAAGCGCATCAACGACGACTACGGCCACGAGGTCGGCGACCAGGCGCTGCAGCGGATCGGGCGCGTCGTTCGCCACACCTTCCGCGCCAGCGACAGCGCATGCCGCTACGGCGGCGAGGAGTTCGCGCTCGTCTTCCCGGCCACCTCCAAAGAGGACGGCCTCACCATGGCCGAGCGCCTGCGCGAGCTGGTGGAGTCGCTCCCGCCCACGGCCGAGGTCCCGCGCTCCATGACCGCCAGCTTCGGCGTGGCCTCCTTCCCCGAGGACGGCGCGGACAGTGCCGCCCTCATCCGCTCCGCCGACCGGGCGCTGTACCAGGCCAAGGCGAACGGGCGGAATCGGGTGGAGCCGGCGTAAGAACAGAAGTGCGTGAGTGCGTGAGTGCGTTAGTGCGTTACAAACCAAAGGATCGGACGTAGAACGGGGCGGCGCCACACCGGCGCCGCCCCGTCTTTTTTACGCACTCACGCACTAACGCACTAACGCACTAACGCACCTTCTACCGTACCTCGATGGGCGCCGCGAGCTCGAAGTCGTCCCACAGCATGCGCAGGGTGCCGGCGCCGGCGCCGGAGGGATCGATGCGGATGGTGAACTGCTCGACGGCGGGGGTGGCGGCGCGGCGCTGGAGGTCGATGCGCGCCAGGTCCTGCTCGGGGTGATACTCGGTGCCCCACTGGCCCGTCTGGCGGCTGACGATCAGCTTCCAGCCGTCGCGCGAGGGGAGGGAGAAGAGCGTGTACGAGCCCGCCGGGACGCGCGTGCCGCCGATCACCAGGTCCCGGTCGGTGCGCAGGCCGGTGGCGGCGTTCGCGCCCGTGCGCCACACCTGGTCCAGCGGCACCACCTCGCCCAGCACGCGGCGCCCGCGCTTCAGCGGGCGGCCGTAGTCGATCACGATGTTCGCGCCGCCGATCGTCGCGCGCACGCTGTCGCGCGGGGAGAGGGTGCCCAGCCCGCTGCCGGACGCCTCGCGCTGCGCGTACGATGCGCCCAGCGCCGCCACGTCCAGCGAGGGGAGGCGCCGCACGATGAACTTCTGCGTGCTCTGCAGGCCGCTCAGCGCCAGCAGCCGCCCCGCCGAGTCGATGCGGACCGTCGCGGGGCCGGCGCCGGTGGTCAGCTCCAGCGAGTCGGCGCCGAGCGTGCGGATCCCGACGTTGCCCGGCTGCGGAGCGCCCGGAGCCAGGAAGCGGAGC
Organism: Longimicrobium sp.; assembly: GCA_036387335.1. Classification (NCBI taxonomy): domain Bacteria; kingdom Pseudomonadati; phylum Gemmatimonadota; class Longimicrobiia; order Longimicrobiales; family Longimicrobiaceae; genus Longimicrobium; species Longimicrobium sp. The sequence goes on along the minus strand of DASVTZ010000041.1, from coordinate 30,645 downwards.
CGCGCCTCCCCCATCCCCGCGCGGCGCGTGTGCATGATCGCCTGCTCGTACAGCGCGTAGGCGCCGAGCTGCGGGAACGCGTTCGCGCCCGCGGAGATGCGCTGGTTCTGCACGCTGTCCCCCCGCGCCACACGCACCGACGCCGTGTCGCTGCCAAAGGTGACGGTGGCGATGGTGGGCGGCGTGGAGGGCGGCGCGTTCAGCACCCGCGTCGTCACCTCCACCGACGACACGGAGCCGTCAGGCCGGAGCTGCGCCCGATACGAGCGCGCGGTGGTGCGCGGCGTGCGCGTGACCACTTCGCCGGTGAGGGTGGTGGCGGTGCGGGTGTAGCGCTCCACCGAGACCGTGTCGGTGCCGATGGTGACGACGAACGCCGCGCTCTCGCTCTGCGGCGCGGCGGCGGGCGCGGGGGCCGGGGTCTCCATCGCCGCCCCTCCGCCGCACGCCCCGGCGGCCAGTGCGAGCGCGATTGCGGCGAGCGGGCGAACGAACGTTCTGGTCATCGGGACTCGTGTGCTGAGGGGTTCACGCGAACGGCGGCGTGTAGCTTGCCGTCCGCGCGCCTCGCGCACAAGTCCAACAAGCAAAAAGCCTCACATAGAGTACACAGAAGGGACTGCAAGCCACAGAGAAAACCTCTTGCGGTTCTCTCTGTGTCTCTGTGTCTCTGTGTGAGGCCGCTGTTGCTTTTCAGGGTTGCGGGCAGGCCGCCTGCGACGCGCACGGAATGATCACGACGTCGCGGTCGGCGCGGGCGGCGGCGGCGAAGAGGCCGAGGCCGCTCGTGAGCCCCACCCGCGCCTCGCGGACGGATACCGCATCCTCGCTCGTCTGCCTGATGTAGCGGACGTACGCGCTGTCGAAGGCCATAACCCGGAGCCGCGCACGGACCGAATCCGGGCGGAAGGGCTTGTCGCCCGTGCCGTTGGGGTTGGTGCGCTCCACGCAGTGCGCGCCATACACATCGGTGCGCACCACGCCCTCCGCATTCGCCTCCAGCTGGAGATCGCGCGGGTACACCACGGAGCAGATGCCATTTGGAACCGCGCTCCCGCCCCGGAACGCCGCGAGCGTGAGGAAGTCCACGTAGACCGCCGCCGCCCGACCCACACCGGTCAGCCGCACCGCGACGCTCTGCGGGCTCTCGTTGGGCGAGCGGACTTGGATGCGCGCGCCCGGCTGCGGGTCGTGGATGGTAAGGGCGGCGCGCGCGGTCGCATGGCCTTCGATGGTGCCGCCCCCCGGCAGCCCCACCCGGAGCGCGTACACCGTCCCCGGCCGCACGCCGCCGGGGATGACCGTCGTGTAGCACCCCGCGGTCCGCGGCTGCTCGCCCGGAGGCCCGCCGGGGTCGTAGCCCGCGTAGCAGGGCGCGGACTCGGTGAGCCGCACGTCGCCCAGCCGCACGTCCGCGCCGATGACGGGGCGCACGGTGACGTTCGCGCCCGTCGCGGGGTCGGTGCCGGGGCCGGCGCGGATCACCAGCACCTGCACCGTGTCCGTGCCCGTCACCAGCACGGCGTGCACGACCGTGTTCTCCCCCAGCGCTTCGATCGGGCTGGGGTCGCGCAGGAACGAGCAGCCGGCCGCCGCCAGCACCAGGGCGGCCGCCGCGATTCGCTTCATCAGAACTTCCATTCGAATCCGATCGTCGGGAGGATGGGTAGCTGCGGAGCGTACTCGATCTGCGGCCCCGCCTCGCCGTAGAGCTCCGGAAGGCCCGCCAGCACGTTGGGCGTGTTGAGCACGTTCACGATCTGCAGGAACGGCGTAACCGTCGTCCTGCGGCCGAAGAAGCGCGGCTCGTAGCTGCGCCGCACTCCCACGTCCACGCGGAAGTAGCCCGGAAGGCGGCCGCTGTTGTGGTCATCCAGCAGCACCGTGGCGCCCGATTGCACGTAGCGCCCGGTGTACGGGTCGTAACGCACCGAGTAGCCGTAGCCGGCCGGCGGGGTGTACGGCTGCCCCGACGCCAGCGCCAGCCGCCCGCTCACCTCGCCGCGCCGTCCCCACGGGAGGAGGGCAACGGCATCCAACGTGTGCCGCCGCTCGAAGCGCGGCGTGTACTCCTCGCCCGCCACCCGCATGCGCACGCCGTTGAGGGCGTAGGCGAGCGAATAGAGCGCCCGGCCGCGCGCGTGGCGGGCCAGCAGCTCCACGCCGCGGGCCGTCCCCGTCGCCGCCAGGAAGCCCTCGTTCACGATGATCGGCGCCTCCGTGATGTCGCCGGGGAGCTGCGGGAGGGGGACGTTGCCGAGGCGCTTGGCGAATGCGTCGAGCCGCACCGACGTCGTGCCGCGCACCCACTCCGCGCCGCCCACCACGTCGGTGGCGGTGGAGAGGCCGGTGCTCGTGGGGACGGCGGCGAGGAAGTCGTACGCCATCACCGATGCGCCCAGCGACTCCTCGCTGCGCAGCGACTGGATCACCTGCGCCGAGCGCCCGCCGCCCAGGGTGAGCGTCAGCGACGGCGTGAGCGTGTACTGCGCGCCGATGCGGGGGAGGATCTCGGTACCGCGTTCCCCCGCGGCCAGCATGCGCACGCCGCCCCGCACCCGCAGCAGCGGCGTCGGCTGCCACTCGTCCTCCACGTACGCCGCGATGGTGGCGGGCGTGTCTTCACGGCGAAAGGAGCCGGTGAAGAAGGGGCCGGCGCCGTCGTCGTATTCGGCCACGTCGTGGAAGAAGCGGTACCCGTCCCACTGCACGCCGCCGCGAAGCTGGTGGCTACGCGCGTGCCAGGTGAGGTCCGCGCCGGCCATCACGTCGCGCATCCGCATGCGCGCGCCCAGGACCTTCACGAGCGTGTCCGGCCGCTCATCGCCCGCGTAGCGTGCCTCGGCCACGTTGAAGTCGCCGTGGAAGGTGCTGACGGCGCCGCGCAGCTCGGCCACCACGTTGGGCGCCAGCGGACGCCGGAAGCGGAGCGAGCCCACCCGCGAGCCCCATCCGAAGTTGATGTCGTCGCGCGGCCCCGGACGCGGCGTGACCTCCGGGTCCGGGCGCTCGCGCGGCATGCCGAGCCCCTCCTCGTCCACGTACGCGGCGACGGAGAGGCGGCCCAGCGTCCCCACGTCGTGCGTCAGCTTGAGGTGCCCGTCGGTGAAGGCGTAGGGGAGCGTCCCGTCGATGAGGCCCAGCCCGTACGCCGCCTTCGTGAACAGGTCCAGGTAGGTGCGCCGCACGGAGACCAGGTAGCTGCCGCGCGCGCCGGGGAGCGGCCCTTCCACGCCCGCGCGGCTGGAGATCAGCGAGGTGCCGCCGAAGCCGCGCACCCGGTCGCGCCCGCCGTCGCGCGTCTGGATGTCGATGATGCCGGAGAGCCGGTCGCCCACGCGCGCGGGGAAGGCGCCGGGGAGCACGTCCACCGCCGCCACCGCGTCCGGGTCGATGGCGCCGAAGAGGCCGCCCAGGTGGTACGGGTTGAAGAGGGGCGTGCCGTCCAGCATCACCAGCGTCTGGTCTGGCGAGCCGCCGCGCACGTACAGCGCGCTGCTGAAGTCGCTCGCCGCCGCCACGGAGGGCAGGAGCTGAACGGTGCGCAGAACGTCCGCCTCGGCCAGCGCCGGCGCGGCGTCGATCTCGCGCGCCTCGATGCGGGTGGCGCCGGGGCCGGCGGTCGACGCGGCGCGGCTCTCCTGCCGGCCGCGCGCCTCGATCCCCGGCAGCGCGATGGCCGCCGCGCGCAGGCCGATCGTCACCTCCAGCGTGCCGGTGGCGGGTACGACCAGGACCGTGTCCTTTGGCTGATAGCCGGCGGCGGTGACCGTCACGCGCCAGCTTCCCTGCGGAACATCGGGTACCACGAAGAGGCCGCGCTCGTCGGTTCGGGCGGCGCGGCGTGGCTCCACCAGCCGCACGGTGGCGTATGCGACGGGCTCGCGCGACCCCTCGGCGTGCACGGTGCCGCGCACGGTGGCCGTGGGGAGGAGCGCGGCGATGATGGCTGCGAGTATCACTTCAAGGATCCGGGTGCTGTCGCGATAAAAGGAGCGCGGGGCGGGTGTGAGCCCGCCCCGGCGCTGTTCCTGCACCCCGTCAATGCGCGACCGTCCGGGTTTATGACAACCGGGCGTCCGTCAGAAGGCACACGGGTGGGGCATTGTAGCTTCGTGGCCGGCGGGCGCTCCGCCGCGGCACTTCCTTCCAGCCGAACGATCGTGATCCGTCCGCTCCGCCTCGCGCTCTTCCTGATCCTCCTCCTCGCGCTTCCGGCGGCGGGGCAGGCGGCGGGCGGCGTTTCGGGGATGATCATCGACGCATCGACGTCGCTCCCGCTCGCGGACGCCACCGTCGCGCTGGAGCCGCGCGACGCGGCGCGGGCCCGGGAGGGGCGCGTCGTGCGCACGGATGCGGCCGGGCGCTACACCTTCGCCGGCCTCGCGCCGGGCGCCTACACGCTGCGGGTGCGGCGGATCGGCTACCAGGCGGCATCGGTGGAGGTGGAGCTGCACGGCGGGGCGGACCCCAGCGTCTCGGTGGGGCTCACGGTGCAGCCGGTGGCGCTCCCGCCGCTGCACGCCACCGCCCCGCCCGCCGCCGCCGCGGACCGCTACGCCCGCACCGCCGAGCCAACGCAGCGCGGCGAGTACCGCCTGGCGGCCGAGCGGGAGCGGCAGCGACTCCACGCGTCCAGCGACGTGCGCTCCATTACCCACGCGGACGTGGAGGAGGGGATCACGCTCGGCGAGTCGGACCTCTTCCGCGCCCTGCAGCGCCTTCCCGGCATCGCGGCGGGCGACGACTACGGCGCGGAGCTGTGGACCCGCGGCGCTCGCTGGGACCAGACGCGGGTGTACTTCGACGGCCTCCCCCTCCTCAACCCCGTGCACGGCCTCGGCACCTTCTCCGGCGTCAACGCGGACGCGGTGGGCGCGGCCTTTCTGCACCCCGGCGTGCAGCCCGCATCGCTGGGCGGTGCCGCGGCCGGCGCGCTGGACGTGAGGTCGCGCCGCGGCGGAAGCGGCGGATCGCTGGCGGGCGTCGGTGAGCTGTCGCTGGTGAGCGCGCGGCTGGCACTGGACGGCGAGACGGCGGAGGGGAGGGATGCCTGGATGGTGGCGGGGCGTCGCACCTACCTGGACTGGCTTACCCGGGCCGTGGCTGGCAGCGTGCCGGATCTGGAGCACGTCCCCTACTCCTTCCACGACGTCGCCGCGCGCTACGACCGGCGGCTGGGAGCCGGCCGCACGCTGGAGGCCAGCGCCCTCGTCTCGCGCGACCGCCTCGGCGGGATGATCCCGGACATCGTGGACGAGGGCTCCGGCTCCTGGGGGAGCGAGGCGGCGCGCGCCACCCTGCGCACCCCGTTCCGCGGGCTGGAGGCGGCGCACACGCTCGGCATCAGCCGCTTCCGCTCGCGCCTGCGGTCGAACCCGGCGGATACCTCCGATGTGTACAGCGCGCCCAGCGTGCCGCCCTCGTCCAACCGCGCGACGCACCTGGAGCTCTCGGGCGATGTGACGCCGCGCGTGGCCGGCGCTGCCCCCGCGCCATGGAGGGCCGGATACGCGCTGGTGAGTGAGCGCGTGAGCTTCCGCGGCTTCGCGCTGAATCGCGAGTACCTCCCCGGCCTGGACAACGAGCCGCTGGTGCGCGACGAGGCGCTTGCATGGGCGGCGCTCTGGGGCGAGCGGCGCTGGAGGCCTATCGGCCGCCTCACCGTCGAGACGGGGATGCGCGTGGAGGCGGGACCCGCGGTGCGCAACGGCGGCCCGGTGCGGCTGGCCCCGCGCGTCGCCGCCCGCTTCCAGGTGGATCCGGCGTTTTCCCTCTCGGCAGGCGCAGGGCGCAGCTTCCAGTACGTGCAGGCGCTGGCTCCCGCGGGCGTGCCGGCGTACCGGGAGCACCCCTCCGAGTACGTCTACGCCCTCGCCGGCAGCGACGCCCCCGCCGCCCGGGCGGACATCGCCACCCTGGGCGCGGAGCGGTGGCTGGGCGGGGGCTGGCTCGGCTCGGCCACGGCGTACGTGCGCCACACCGTCGGGATGGCGGTGCAGGACCCAACCCCCGGCCCGCAGCTCGACCGCCCGCTCTTCGTGTCCGGCGGGGGGAACGCTCGCGGCGTGGAGCTCTCCGCGCGGCGGCTGGCCGGGCGCTGGACGGCGTCCGCGTCGTACGCCTTCGCCCGCTCCGAGATCACGGCGCGGGGGCTCACCTATCCGGCGCCGGAGGAGCAGCGCCACACCTTCGACGCGACCGCCTACCTGCGCGCGGGGCGCGGCGTGCAGCTTGGCGCGGCGTACACCGCGTCGAGCGGCGTGCCGTACACGCGCCGCTTCGGCGGAACCTACTTCTGCACCTCGCCCACCGAGTGCCAGGTGGGGACGCCGCCGATCGCCGAGGCGCCGGGGGCGCAGCGCGCGCGGGGCTACCGCAGCCTGGACCTGCTGGCGGAGTGGAGCGGGCACCTGCGGGGCGCGCGGCTGGGGGCGTACCTCCAGCTTCGCAACGCGCTGGGAAACGAGAACAGGGGGCGCTACAAGGGAAGCGTGCCCTGCGGCGAGTTTGGCGTGGGGTGCGCGCCGGGGCTGGCCAGCGGCTTCGACGACTTCGATCCGGGGCTCCCGACGCTCCCGGTGATCGGCTTCCGGCTGAGCTTCTGACGGATGGACGCCGCCCGGCTCTTCGCGGAGCACCACGCATCGCTCTTCCGCTACCTGTCGCGGCTCACCGGCAATCCGGACGTCGCCGCCGACGCCGCGCAGGAGGCGTTCGTGAAGCTCCTGGAGAAGCCTCCGCAGCCGGGGGAGACGCGCGCCTGGCTCTTTCGCGTGGGCACCAACGCGGCGCGCCTGGCTGAGCGCACACGCGGCCGCCGCCTCCGCCTGCTGGAGCACCGCCCTGAGCGCGCCCCCATCGGCGACACCCCGCCCACCCCCGACGTGGCGCTGGAAGCCGCCGAGACCCGCCGCCGCGTGCGCGAGGCGATGGAGGTCCTCTCGGAGCGCGACCGCACGATGCTCCTGATGCGCGAGGAAGGCTTCAGCCACCGCGAGATCGCGGAGGCCGTGGGAACCACGACGGGATCGGTGGGGACGATGATCGCGCGGGCGCTGGACAAGCTGGCGGCCCGGCTCCAACTGGACGAGGAAGCACGATGATGCACGCACCCCCCGCGGACGAGCACCTGGACGACGGCGCCCTCGTCCGCCTCATCGACGGCGAGGCCGCGGACGGCGAGCGCGCCGGCGTCGAGGCGCACCTGGCGGCGTGTCCGGTGTGCGCGGCTCGCCTCGGCTCCCTGCGCCGCCGCTCCGTCAACCTCGGCGTCCTCCTCGCCCGCGGCGACTTCGCCGTCCCCGCTGCCCCGTCCGACGAGCTGGCGGCGCGGCGCGAGGCGCGGCGTGCGGCTCCGCGGTCCTGGCTCCGTGCGGCGGCGGTCGCGGCGCTGGTGGTCGTGGGCGCGGGGCTCTTCTCGAGCCCGGTGCGCGCATGGTTCCGGGACATCCTGGGCGGGGCGGGCAGCGGCGCGTCCGTGGCAACCCAGCCCGCGCCGCCACCCGCGTCCGCCCCGAACGCGTCATCCCCCTCATCGGGCGCCCGCATCCGCTTCACCCCTCAGGGCGAGGAGATGGGGGTCGAGATCGCGCATCCGCAGGCGGGGAGCGCGCTGGTGCTCGAGCGTGCGTCATCCTCCACGGCCACGGCGGAGGTCCGCGCCCCCGTCGGCGCGCTCGGCGACCTCCTGGTGCTCCCCACCGGCCTGCGCATCGCCAACCGCGCGAATTCGCCGTCCGCGGCCGAGTACCACGTCGCCGTCCCCATCACCGTGCAGCGCGTCCGCGTCCGCATCGGCACCGCCCCCTCCATCACAGTCTCCGCCGCCGAGCTCGCGCGCGGGCGCCGCATCGAGCTCCGCTAAACAGCAGGCTCACGCGGAGGCGCAGAGACGCGGAAGAGGATGCTCGCGGCTGTGCCAATGATGCACACCCGTGGTTCAGATGTACGCGGGAAAGTAGTTAGGATGTGGGCTAGAGAGTGGTTAGGATGTAGGCCAGGAAGCCGGGGGATGGAGGCTGAGCTGAATCGTAGTGAGCGTTTCCGCCGCCGGGAATCTGGAGGGATCCTGGTCCGGCTTGCGACATCACCAGGCCATTGGTCTCAGCGCCCGACTCTCCGCGACCATCGATTTCCCGCTCGCCCAGTCAGCTTCACCGGAATGCGGTCAGCCCGGGAGGTGCTCGAGCCCCAGCACCAAGCGCGCCGGTCCGGTAAGGGCGTACCAGATTCGCCTCCCCTCACGGCGGGTCTCGTGAACATAGCCAAGGCGCTGCAGCTCGCGCACGGAAGCTGACACGTAACCCTGCGTCACGTCCCAGACATCCATCAGGTCCTTCTGGGTGACCTCGCCCGTGACGTCACGCAACGCGTAGAACCGGTCCTGCAGAGTTTCCCCCAGCGTGCTGTCCGCCTCCGCCTGGAGCATCGGCACCAGCACACCGAACAACTCGTCCGCACTGATCGGCGCTCCGGGGCGTCCGGTGTAGCCGATGAGCTCCTGCGTGGCCTCGTCGAGGGCTCGCAAGGTACCCCGGAGATCGCCCCTGTAGACCCGGTACACTTCAGCGGCCGCGTCGTGGTTCACCGGTGCCCGCACCTCCTGCGACGGGTCGAGCCGCAGGTGGGTGTACCGGCGCGCAAGGAGGCTCAGGAACCCGTCGCGCGGGAGTGGAGCGAGAGGGCGTCCGATGCCGAAGACGCTGCGCAACTGCGCGTGCGGAGCGATCAGAGCGCGCACGGCGTCCGGGGTGCCGACGAGCAGATAGTGGAGCCCGTCGATCAGGAAGAGGTCGCGGATATCGAGGAGCGCGTTGCCTGCGCGCGTGCGATCCGCGTCGGTTACCAGGTTCTCGACGTTGTTGATGTGGACGAGGATCCCGGACAGCCCATACCGGTTCGCGACGCGCGGCAGCTCCCGGAGGATCGGCGGGATTGCGAGCAGCTCCACGCGGAAGGCCGCGGGCTCGTTGCGCGTGGCCGTCTCGCGGTCGAAGCCGAAGCCCGCGATCTGCGCCGCCACCTTGAGGTCACGTACGCGTGTGTCCAGCACCAGGCGGCGCGCCGCCTCGACAGCGGGCTCATCGAGGACCGCTTCACCCAGGTGCGTCGTCAGGGCGTCGTACACGTAGCTGAGGAGGCGGACGAGCAGTGTTTCGGTCGTGCCGACACGCGCAGCGCTCACCGGATCCGGGTAGCTCGCGTACCCGGCGTCGGCTGCCCTGCTCTTCACGAACTGGGCGAGCGTCGTTTTACCGATCCCGGGGAGGCCCTCGATCGTCTGGCGTGAGCTGGCCGCGCCGCCGATCGCGCGCAGCAGCCGTTCCGCTTCCTTTTCCCGGCCTACGAACAGATCGATGGGGTACCGCACGCCGCTGGGCTGCAGATCACGCTGTAAGAAGGGGCTCTCTGAAAGGTTGTAGGCGTGCCAGTGGTTATGCAGCGGCGTCATTGGACCGTCAAATGGCGATTATTTGCTGATGGAGACTCTGGGCTAATAATACCCTATTATTAGGTGACCTGCAAATAATAGGGTATCATTGGTATGGGTCGGTACCCTGGCTGATAATAGTGCGCCGAAATCCCGGGGCAGGGAGGTCGGCGGGGGATCGTGTGGTGGTGCCCTTGTCCCGCGCCGGAGCCGCGGCTACCTTTGCGCCCACATAAATCGCGAGGGGGCCTTTCGGAAGCCGGTGTGAATCCGGCGCGGCCCCGCCACTGTGAGAGGCCCGGCCCGCTCAACCGTTCCCACGGAACGGCGAGCGCGGCTGCCTCGAGTCAGACCCCGGCCCCCTTCGCTCCCGCACGCACACCCCCTCGCGGGAGGGGGGCGGGGTTCGCACCGGGCCGGTGCGCTCCCCCGAGCGCGCGATGCAGGCAGCCCCTCGCAACCCCGTCTCTTTCCGCCCGAGGAAAGGACGGGTTTTTTTGTTGTCCATCGCGCCACGCCTCCGCATCGCCGCCCTCGCGGCCGTGCTCGCCCTCGCCGGCGGGTGCGGGCGGGCAGACGTGCGCGCGGACGCCGCGGCCGAGGGCGCCATCACCCTGACCGACGACGCGGGGCGCACGGTGACGCTGCCGCGCCCCGCCCGCCGCGTGGTGTCGCTCGTCCCCAGCGCGAACGCGACGCTGGTGGGGCTCGGCGCGGCCGGGCAGCTCGTGGGGCGCACCGACTTCGACAAGGGCCCGGCGCTGGACTCGCTCCCCTCCGTCGGCGGCGGGCTGGACCCGAACCTGGAGAAGCTCGCCGCCCTCCGCCCGGACCTCGTGATCGGCTGGGAGACGCACAAGCCGCAGCTTCGCGAGCGATTGGCCGAGCTGGGCATCCCCGTGTTCGCCGTGAAGACGGAGGACACCACCGACGTCTTCCGCACCATTCGCAACCTGGGGCGGCTCACCGGCCGCGCCCCCACCGCCGACTCGCTGGCCACGCGCCTGCGCGGCGAGATCGATGCGGTGCGCGCTTCCGTCGAGGGGCTGCCGCGCCCGTCCGTCCTCTTCGTGGTGTGGAACGATCCCCCCATGACGGCGGGTCCCGGCACGTTCGTCATGCAGCTGATCGGCGTGGCCGGCGGGAGGCCCGTCTTTCCCGAGGTGACGGAGCTGTGGCCCACCGTGTCGATGGAGGAGATCGTTCGCCGCCAGCCCGACGTCGTCGTCATCCCAGTGGGCGAGAGCCGCACGCCGCGCTTCGACGCGCGCTCGCCCGGCTGGCGGGAGCTGAAGGCGATGCGCGGCCCCGTGCTGATCCCGGCGGAGCTGGTGAACCTTCCCGGGCCAGGCGTGGGCGAGACGGCGCGGCGGCTTCGAGACGCGCTGCACCCAGAGCGGGCCCGCCGGTGAGGCCCGTGCTTCGCCTCGCGTTGCTAGTGGCGGCCCTCGCCGGCGCGCTCCTGCTGGGCGTGCGCATGGGCGCCGTGCCGCTGAGCGTGCGCGAGGTCGTCGCCGGGATACGGGGAGATGGCGACCCCACGACGATCGCCATCGTGCGGCGGCTGCGGCTGCCGCGCGCGCTGCTGGCCGCGCTGGTGGGCGGCTCGCTGGCGGCGAGCGGGGCCACCTTCCAGGCGCTCCTCCGCAACCCGCTGGCGGAGCCGTACATCCTGGGCGTCTCGGGCGGGGCCGCCGTGGGCGCGGTAGGGGCCATCGTCCTCACCGGCGCCCCGGCGTCCGGCGCGATGGTGGCGCTCTCCGCGTTCGCGGGGGCAATCCTGGCGATCCTCCTCGTCTTTCGCGTGGCCGCGTCGGTGGGGAAGGCGCTCGACACCCGCGTCCTGCTGCTGGCGGGCGTGGTGGTGGGCGCCTTCTTCAACGCCTGCATCCTCCTGGCGCTCACCTTCGCGGACACGGAGAGCTTCCGCTCCGCCATGTTCTGGATGATGGGGAGCTTCAGCGGCGCCACCTGGCGCGGCATCGGGACGATGGCTGGCGCGATGGTACCGGCCCTTCTGCTCCTCTTCGCCCTGGCGCGCCCGCTGAACCTCTTCGCGGTCGGGGAGGAGACGGCGGCGTTCCTCGGTGTGCGTACGGAGCGCACGAAGCTGCTGGCGTACGGCACGGCCTCGCTGCTGACGGCGGCGGCGGTCGCGGTCAGCGGGGTGATCGGCTTCGTCGGCCTCGTGGTCCCGCACGTCGTGCGCATGCTCTGGGGCGGCGACCACCGCTTCCTCCTTCCCGCCTCCGTGCTGCTGGGCGCCACCTTCGCGGTCCTCGCCGACACGCTCGCGCGCACCGCCGCCGCTCCCACCGAGCTCCCCATCGGCGTGGTGACGGCGTTCGTGGGCGTCCCCTTCTTCGTCTACCTGCTGCGGCGGAGGATGGCGTGAGCGGGTGGCGCTGCGACGGGGTCACCTTCCGCTACCCCGAGGCGGATGTGAATGCGCTGGAGGGCGTGTCGATGGAGGCAGCCGCCGGCGGATGCACCGCCGTGCTCGGCCCCAACGGATCGGGGAAGAGCACTCTCCTGCGCGTTCTGCTCGGCACCCTGACACCCAGCGCGGGAACGGCCGGGTTCGACGACCGTCCACTGGCCGCGTGGAGCCGTCCCGAGCTGGCGCGCGCGGTGGGCGTGGTGCCGCAGGGCGAGGAGGCCGCCTTCCCGATATCGGTGCGCGACCTGGTGGCGATGGGCCGCTATCCGCACCTGGGCCCCTGGCGCCGCGAGGGCGCCGCCGACCGCCGCGCCGTGGAGGAGGCGATGCGCCGCTGCGACGTGCGCGACCTCGCCGCGCGCCCGGTCGCGAACCTCTCCGGCGGCGAACGTCAGCGCACGCGAGTGGCGCGCGCGCTGGCCCAGGAGCCGCGCGCCCTCGCCCTGGACGAGCCCACCGCCGCGCTCGACGTCAGCCACGAGATGGCGATCTGGGAGCTTCTCCGCGACCTGGCGCGCGCGGGGACGACGGTCCTCGTCGTGACCCACAACCTGAACCTCGCCGCCCGCTACGCCGACCACCTCGTCCTCCTCCACCGCGGACGCGTGGCCGCCGCAGGCACTCCCGCGCAGGTGCTGACGCGCGATACGGTGGAGCGGGTGTACGGCTGGCCGGTGCGCGTCGTCCCGCACCCCGGCCCCGGCCCGGACGCCGGTGCCCCCCAGGTCGTCCCTCTCGCCGGCGAGACGTGCGGCACCATGCAGGTGCGCGCGGAGGACGGACATGCGGCGTAGAACGGGGGTGGGTGCCCGGTTCCGGGTCCGGGCGATTGAAATCGCGGCAACAACAGCACAAAGTCCGCCTTCGCGGACTCGCGGGCGAGGTCCGCGCGCGCGGCGTGATGCCGGTGCGGCGCGCGAGACGGCTTCAGCCGTCTTCCCGTGGTTCCAGCCGGGGGATTCATCCCCCGGGGGCTCCCGCGATGATGCGCGCCCCCGCGCCACGCCCGCCACCGCGCGCCAATCCACGCGCCCAACCTGCGAAGGCAGGTTTCCCGCGGTTGTTGCAGCGGTTTCAACCGCCGGGGGTGCCTGGCTCCTCCTCCTCCTCCTCATCCTCCTCGCCTCCCCCTCCCCCGCCGCCGCGCAGTACCCGGCGGAGGTGCGCGGGCGCGTGACCGAGCGCGGCACCGGCACCGCCGTCCCCGGCGCGCGCGTGGAGGCCGAGGGCGCCGCAGCCGTCGCGGGGCCGGACGGCGCGTTCCTGCTGCGCGGGGTGTCGCCGGGGACGCGCGAGGTGAGGGTGACGGCGCTCGGGTTCAGGGAGGGGCGCTTCAGCGTGGAAGCGGCCAACGGGCGCACGGTCACGCTCCTCGTGGTCCTCGATCCATCCGCCATCGCGCTGGAGGCGATCCGCGTGCGGGCAGCGCGCGACGCCGCGGGGACCACGGTGCTGGACCGCGCGGCCATCGACGCGTCCGGCGCGCGCGAGTTGGGGGAGGTCCTGCGCGACCAGGCGGGGGTGGTCGTCACGCGGCAGGGCGGACCGGGGTCGCCCACGCGTGTCTCCATCCGCGGGAGCAGCGCGAACGAGGTGCTCGTGCTCCTCGACGGCGTCCCGCTCAACTCCGCCCTGACTGGCGATGCGGATCTCTCCACCGTCCCTCTGGAGTCGGTGGAGCGCGTGACGGTGCTGCGCGGGGCGCAGTCGGCGCGCTACGGGGCGCGGGCGCTCGCCGGCGTGGTGGCGGTGGAGACGAAGCGCCCGCGCGGCACCGAGCTATCCGCGCGCGCGGCGGTGGGGAGCTGGGGCGAGCGGCGCGGCGCCGTCTCGGCAGGCGGGCGGCGCGGCGCGGGGGCGACGGCGCTCTCCGGCTTCGCATCGGTGGAGGGGCAGCGCTCGGAGGGCGACTTCCGCTACCTCGTGCCCGAGTTCCGCGGCGGGGGGACGGCCGTGCGGCGCAACGCGGATGCCGGATCGCTCTCCATCCTCGCCAGCGGTCGTGCGGAGCGCGGGGGCGGCGAGGTGGGGGTGCGGGTGGACGGCTTCGCCACGCGGCGCGGGATGCCGGGCGGGACAGCGCAGCCGGATCTCGGCGCGCGGCAGGAGCAGGACCGCGCGGGCGCCGCGCTCTCCGCCCGCCTTCCGGCCGCTGGCGTGGAGTGGCGGATGGAGCTCGACGCGCAGCTTCAGCACGCCCGCTTCCGTGATCCGGAGCCCAACGTCGGCGGCGCGTACGACGACGAGGTTCGCGCCCGGGCCGCAGGCGCCGCCGTCTCCGCGCGCGCGGGGCGGGGATCGCTGGACGTGGTCGGCGGGGCGGAGGCGCGCACGCTGGGCGTCACCACCTCCCTCCTCGAAGACGCGCCTGACGGACAGTCGCTAGGCGCCGTCTGGCTGCAGGGGCGGTGGGGACGCGCGGTGGGCGCGGGGTGGACGCTCGACCTCCTTCCCGCCGCGCGCGCGGACTGGAGCACGCGGGTGCGCGGCACCACCCTCTCGCCGCGCATGGGCGCGTCGGCCACGCGTGGACCCCTGGCGGCGCGACTCTCCATCGGCAACGCCTTCTCGCCGCCCACGCTCGCCGACCAGTTCTTCCACGAGGGCGTCCTCGTCAAGCCCAACCCCGACCTCCGCCCCGAGCGCGTGCGCGGCGAAGTGGAGGGTGCGCTGGAGCTTCGCGACGCCGCCGTCGGCGCGCTCCGTATCGATGCCGAGCTCGCCGCCTACCGCGCGGACGTGGACGGCATGGTCCTCTGGTTCCCCGACCACCGCTTCCAGTGGAGCCCGCGCAACTTCGACGTGCGCCGCGCCGGCGCGGACGTGCAGGCCCGCGTGCGCTTCCCCTGGGCGGATGCCGAGCTGCGCGGCACCGCGTCGCGCGCGGCGGTGGAGTACACGGGGCCGGTGCTGAGCGGCCAGGTGGCATTCCGCCCGCGCCACACGGCGAGCGCGGCGGCCGCGGCGCGTCTCCCCGGCCGCATCCGGGCCGAGCTGCAGGGACGATGGGTGGGCGAGCGCCGCTCCGTGGCGGGCGACACGCTCAACCTGCTGGAGCCTTACGCGATGGCCGACCTGCGCCTCGCCCGCCCCTTCGCGCTGGGCGCGTGGGCGGGCGAGGGCACCTTCGCCATCGAGAACCTGGCCGATACGCATGCGGCCATGCTGGTGGACTATCCGTATCCGGGCCGTGCCTGGACGCTGGGCGTGCGCCTGCGCAGGGGCGCGCCCCACACATCATCATCCTCAGGATCGACAGACCGATGAACCACAGCATCATCCTGCGCCGCCTCGGCGTCGCCGCCGCCGCCGCACTCCTCGCCGCGTGCGATGGCGACTCCACGGGCAACGAGCAGCCCTTCATCCTGGACGGCGACGAGCCGGTGGCTATCGTGGTCAACTCGCTCGGCAGCTCGCTGACCCTCGCCCGCGCCGGTGACGCGGCCCAGGTGCGCCAGATCCCGTTCGGCGCGTCCGCGGCGGTGACGCCGACGGGGCTCTCGGTGCAGGGGCGCCGCGCCGCCGTGCCGCTGGGGAATGCGGCCAGCGTGGCGCTCGTGGACCTGGAGGCGCTGCGCGTCACGCGCTTCTTCCTCTTCCCCAAGGGCAACGCCACCGGCTCCGCCTTCGCGGACGACACCACGCTGCTGGCCGCCAACTTCATCGACGACTACGTGGGCCGTGCCACCCTGGGGCAGGCGAGCGACAGCATCCGCCAGACGGTGAACGTGGCCCCCGCGCCCACCGCCATCGTGATCGCCGCGGGACGGGCGGCGATCATCTCCAGCAACCTGGATGCGAACTACGTCCCGGCGGGGAACGGCGTGGTCACCTTCCTCGACCCGCGTACCCTCCAGGTCCAGGGCGTGGTGCAGATGGGCGGCACCAATTCCACCGACGCCGCGCTGGGCTCCGACGGGCTCCTCTACGTGCTGAACACGGGGAACTACGTCTCCGACGCGAGCGTCACCATCGTCAACCCCCAGACGATGCGGGCGGAGGCCACCGTCAGCGGCTTCGGCGCCGGCGCGCAGAGCATCCACATCGATCCCGCGGGGCTGGCGTACGTCTCCGGCTACGGCTTCGGGACGCTGGTCTGGAACACGCGCAACCGTACGTTCGTGCGCGGCCTGAACAACCCGGTGTGCGCGAAGCTGGCGAGCGGCGCCTGCCGCGGAGCGTTCGATGCGACCACCGATGTGCAAGGAAATCTCTACCAGGCGTTCTTCGGGAGCCCGGCGGAGAACCTTGCGCCTCGGGTATTCGTGTACCGCCCCGGCGACTTCGCCCTGGCCGACAGCATCTCGTCGGTGAACGGCCCCAGCGCCGTCGAGGTCCGCAGCTTCTGACGGAGCCGGCCCGTAGGGGGTGGATGCACGAAGGAACGTGACCATCGATCGTGCCCCGCGGGGTGGATGCGCTCGTGCGTCCCCCCGCGCAGAGGACGTGACCAACCCTTCCGGGAATGCAATTGCTTCGATCCAGCTGGCGCCGCACCCTCGCCGTCCTCTTCGCGGCCACCGCCGCCGCCGCGTGCGCCGGTGACCTGACCTCGCCCGACGGCGTCCGCAATCCCACCGTCGACCGCGTGGCGGTGGTGGTGAACCGCGTCGACCGGACGCTCACCGTCATCCCTTTCGCCGCGCGCGAAACGTCTCGAACGATCCCGCTGGGCGCCGCGGGGGCTCCCGTGGACCTGGCCGTCCGCGGCGAGCTGGCCGTGGTCCCCATGGGCGGCGCGGGCGGCGTGGCCATCGTCAACCTCCGCACCGGCACGGTGGAGCGGATGGTGGCGATGGCGCCCGGCCTGGATGCGCGCCGCGCCGCCTTCATCAGCGACACCCTGGTGTTGGTGACCAACCCCGCGCGCGGCACCCTCACCCTGCTCAACCCGCTGACCGGGCGGGTGGGCGCGCCGACCAACGCGGGCGGCGAGGCACCGTCGGACGTCCTGCGCTTCGGCCCCCGCGTCTACGTGCTGAACGGCGCGGCCGGGGCGCGGACCAACGGGATGGTCACCGTGCTGGACACGCTGCTGCGCCCGCTGGGCTCCGCGCCGCTCTCCGGCACGAACCCGGTCGCGGCGGTCGTGCGGGGCGATCTGCTGTACGTGCTCCTGGCGGGCCAGCCGGCGCTGGCCAACAGCTCGGTCTCGGCGGTCGACGTCGCGACGATGCGCGAGAGGTCGTCCGTCGCGGGCTTCGGCGAGTCGCCCGAGAGCATGGCCTTCGATGCGCGCGGAGGCCTCTACGTCCCCGTCCGGCAGCAGGGGCTGGTGATCTTCAACCCGGTGACGGGCATCTTCCTGCGCGGCGCCGGATCGCCGCTGCCGCTGGGGGGGATGGACGACGCCGTGCGCGTGGCGTCGGACCCGGCCGGCTTCGTCTACGCGCTCCTTCCGGGAGCGTGCGAGCGGGCCGGCACGCTGGTGAGGCTCGACCCGGACGGCACCCCCGCCGCCAGCGCCCTCACCGGCATCTGCCCCGCCGACGTCGAGTTCACCTCTCTTCTGCCCCGCTGACAGCCCGACAGGGGTGGACGCCCGCGTGCGTCCACCCCATTCTTTCGGGATGCACCTCCCTTCCACGAGCTCCGCCTCCACCGCCGGAACGCGCATCATCCGCCTGGACGACCGGCGCGCGATGGCCGCCAACGTGTCGGACCTCGGCACCAACGCGATCGCCGCCTTCGGGGTGCTGTCCGCGGCTTCGGGCGCACTCCCGGTGACCACCGCGTCCGGCGCCATCATCGCGGCGGCCGAAGCGGTGGCCGGCATCGCGCTGCTGTTGGCCATCGTGGGCGAGCTGCGTGAGATGCGCGCCGGCGTGGACGACGATGCGGGAAAAATCTCGTGGGTCACCCTCTTCGCCGCCGTGGTGCTGATCGCCGAGTGCGTGCAGAGCTACCACGACAGGGGCCGCGTCCCCCGGCCCGCGGCGGTGAGCGCCGTCGCGACCCTGGTGCTCGCCTTCTTCACCCCGCGCCTCAAGCGGCGGCGCGCCGAGCGGCAGGTGCTCCGCCTGGACTCCGAGGGCATGTTCATCCGCCCGGGCAAGTTCCGCCGCTTCGCCGCCGCCTGGACCGAGATCGCCGCCATCCGCCGCGACGGCACCGCCCTCCACATCCACCTCAGCGACGGCCGCACGCACACCCTCCGCCTGCGCACCATCCGCAACCGCGACGAGGTCTTCGCCGCGCTCACCGACGCCGCCGCCGAGCGCGGCATCCCCTCCACCGTGTCCGCCACGCTGCCAGCCCGGTGAGGGCCCGCATGCTGAGCGATCTCCATTGACATGCCCTCAAAATGTCCTAAATATTAGGACATCGCTCACCCGGAACATGTGCAGACTATGGCACTGCAGTCACTGCTCGGCTCCGCAGCCATGCGTCGAGCGCTCGTGCACTTCGCGGCACGCCCAGCGTCGCGGCTCCACTTCCGCGCACTGGAGCGTCGTCTCGGACTCGCGCGGCAGTCACTCAAAAATACGCTCGACACGTTGGAAGCGCTCGGGTTGGTAACACGAACGGCCGAGCGGCGGCGCGTCGTGTACGAAGCGGCCAATCCGGAAGCGTGGGTCACCCTCCGCGAGATGATCCGTACCTTTGCGACGCCCGTGGAGGTGATCGGCGACCTGTTCCAGGATCTCCCCGGCGTGCGGGGCGCCCTCGTCTTCGGCTCGGCCGCAAGCGGGCGGATGCGCGCTGACAGCGACGTCGACCTGCTCGTGATCGCCGACGAAACAGATCCGGGTGCGCTTGGGATGGCTGCGCTCGAAGCCGGTCTCCTCCTCGGCCGGGAGATCGACCTCAAACGCTATTCCCCCGCGGAGTTGCAGGCAGAGCGCGCGCGGCCTGGAACGAGCTATCTGAAGCGTGCAATCGGCGGCGCGACTCAGTGGGCGCTGGGGACTCCTGAGGAGGCATTCGCCTGATGACCGGGCAGACGATCGAGCAACTGGTCGCCAACCAGTGGGTCGAGCGCCTCGACGCCGACGACGCGGAGGTTCTGGGGTTCTGGCAGCGCGCCATCGAATCGTACGACGACGCCGCCACCCCACGGCTGAGCCGCACGGGACAGTTCAAACTTCTCTACGATGCGGCGCGCCAGGGGGTTGTCGCCCTAAACGCCGCGCATGGATACCGCGCAAAGGGGGCGGCGAATCACCACGAGCACACCTTTGCCGCGGGCACCGTCCTGGCTCCTGAAGCGCTCACCGGATCGATAGCGGCAATGCAGACGGAGCAGGGCGTTCGCCGCGATCTGGAGTACGGCGCGAATCGCACTGTCACCGAGGCGAAGGTAGGCGAGATGCGGGACAGCGTATGTGCGCTCCTGAATGGCCTTGCGGACGAGATTCGCCGATTGCGCCCGGCCCTCAAACAACCGGTCCGAAAGCTGCGCGGGGGAGAGGGAGGGCAGACACGCAGGTCTGCCCCTACGGATATCGTGCGGCGAGGTGGGCGGCGGTGGCGGGGCGGGCACGCGCCCCGCGCGGATACATGCAATAAACCCCCTCCCCCAGGCAGTTTTGGGGGAGGGGGATGCGTCGCGGAGCGACGCTGGGGGAGAGGGCCCCGCGGGCGCCAGCCTCGGCTACTTGTGGCGGTACGTGATCCGCCCGCGGGTGAGGTCGTACGGCGACATGGCGAGCGTTACGCGGTCGCCCTCCAGCACGCGGATCTTGTTCTTGGACATGCGGCCGGCCGCGTAGGCCAGAACCTGGTGCCCGTTCTCCAGCTTCACGCGGTAGTTGCGGTCGGGGAGCACCTCCGTCACCACGCCTTCGACCTCGAACCCTTCCTGCTTCGCCATTCAGCCTCCAGTGGATGCGTTCGCCGGGCCCGATACGAGCGTCGGCGCGCGGAGGCACCCCCCGCGCGCCGACGCAGTGGCCGTGCCGGGCCCCGGCGGGCCCGCACGCGTTTTCGTGGGAATATAGCGTCTCTCGGGCGCCAGACAAGCGGCCCGATCAGCTTCCCGCCGCGGGCACCGTCTCCGGCGTGGCCTGGCGGACGCGCACCTCTCCGCCGCCCCCGTTCAGCAGGCTCCAGATCGCGACCCCGAGCAGCAGCACCGCAAGCCCGCCGATCACCCACGGCCACACGCTCCCCCTGTTCCGCTCCACGTCGATATCGGCCACGCTGCCTCCCTGGTTTGCGCCTTTCCGTAGGTCCGTCGGGTAGCAAGCTCCGCGCCCGCCACGGCTGGCCGCCCCGCCGCGCTCCCGCTAGACTCACCGCCGCCGGGCGTGTGAACCCTCTTGGAGCGCGATGAACACCTTTCTCTTCTGGCTCGCGGTCGTCACGGTCGCGTCGTTTCTCCTGGTCGCCGTGGAGCTGCTGCGCGGGCGCGGGAAGCTGCGCTACCTGGCCGCGGTGGAGCCCCTCCCCCAATCCGAGCTGCCGCTGGTCTCGGTGGTGGTGGCCGCGCGCGACGAGGAGCGCAACGTGGAGGAGGCGATGGGCTCCATCCTGGCGCAGGACCTCGCCAATATCGAGCTGGTGGTGGTGGACGACCGCTCCGCCGACCGCACGGGCGAGATCCTGGACCGCATGGCCGTCGCCGATCCGCGGCTGCGCGTGGTCCACGTGCGCGAGCTCCCGGCCGGGTGGCTGGGGAAGAACCACGCCCTCGACCTCGGCGCCGCGGATGCGCGGGGCGAGCTGATTCTCTTCACCGACGCGGACATCGTGATGGCGCCGGATACCGTGCGCCTGGCCGCGAGCTACATGGAGCGCGAGCGGCTGGACCACCTGACGATGGCGCCGCGCATCGACATGCCCGGCTTCCTGCTGCAGGCGTTCGGCGTGCTCTTTGGGATCTGCTTCCTCCTCTTCTCGCGCCCGTGGAAGGCGCGCGACCCCCGATCGGCCAGCCACATCGGCATCGGCGCGTTCAACCTGGTGCGCGCGTCGTCGTACCGCAGCATCGGCACCCACCGGGCCATCGCCATGCGGCCGGACGACGACATGAAGCTGGGGAAGCTGATGAAGAAGAACGGCCAGCGGCAGGACTTCCTCGTGGCGGTGACCCACGTCTCCGTCGAATGGTACCGCAGCATCCCCGAGGCGGTGCGCGGGCTGCGGAAGAACGGTTTCGCGGGCCTCGACTACCGCGTCTCGATGGTGGTCTTCGCCACGCTGACGCAGCTCGCATTCATGATCTTCCCCTTCATCGCCATCTTCCTGACTGTGGGCCCCACACGCTGGATCTACGCCTTCTCGGTCGCGATGATCCTGGGCCTGTTCGGCGGCGCCGCGCGGGAGCAGCGTGCGCCGGTCTGGGGCGGCATCGCGGTCCCCTTCGCCAGCCTCCTCTTCATCGTCATCGTCTGGAACGCCACCCTCTACGCCCTCATCCACCGCGGCATCGAGTGGCGCGGCACGCACTATCCGCTGGACGAGCTGCGCGCGAACCGGGTGTGAGGAAAAAGCAGTGCGTGAGTGCGTTAGTGCGTGAGTGCGTTGTCCCCTTTCTGTCATCCTGAGCGACGCGCTGCTCCGGCCTTTGTCCGTCGCAGATCTCTGGCGCGGAGCGAAGGATCTACTGTGCGTTACGAGGCGATCGTGGTGAGTTGCGATTCCCGGCCCGGCGCCGGCTAGATCCTTCGTTCGCCGCAGGGAGTTCGGTGTGCGCCGCGGAGTATGGCGCAGGCGGCTCTCTCAGGATGACAAGCGGGGCGGGGGCGATGGGGCTAGTTCCGCACTAACGCACTAACGCACTAACGCACTCACGCACCCCCTCCGTTGACTTTCCCCCACACCCGCCCTCTCTTGTCCCCCCAGGGCCGAAATCGTTGCGTTTCGGCCCGCGCGCGCGCATCTTCACCGGTCATCCATGAGCCGAACCGCGCTGATCACCGGGGCCACGGGCTTCGTGGGCGGGCACCTGGCCGGCTACCTCGCGGGGCAGGGGTGGAAGGTCCGCGCACTCGTCCGCCCCACCAGCGACACGTCCGCCCTGCGCGCCCTGGGAGCCGAGCTCGCCACCGGCGACCTGGACGCCACGGACGCCATCGCCCAGGCCGCGGACGGGGCCGACACGGTCTTCCACCTGGCCGGCGCCACCACGGCACCCTCCGAGGCGGAGTTTCGCCGCGCCAACACCCAAGGGACCCGAAATGTGGTCACCGGGGTATTGCGGGCTGGTGCGAAGCCGCGGCGCCTGGTGTACGCAAGCTCGTATGCCGCCTGCGGCCCCGCGGTGGACGGCCGCCCCCGCCGCATCGGCGAAACGCCCGCGCCCATCTCGGCGTACGGCCGGAGCAAGCTGGCTGGCGAGGACGAGGTCCGCGCGGCGGAGGGGCAGGGGGTTGAGGTGGTGGTGCTGCGAGTACCCGCCGTGTACGGTCCCGGCGACCGTGCCTCCTTTCTCCCCCTCTTCAAGCTGGTGAAGCGACGCCTGGCCCCGCTCCCCGCGGGGGCCGCCCGGCGTGCCCAGCTTGTGTACGTCGCGGACCTGGTGCGCGCCTTCGCCCGCGCCGCCGACGTGGCTCCCGGCACGTACGCCGTCGCGGGGCCCCGCGCCCACCCCTTCCGCGAGCTGCTGGACGGGATCGGCGCGGCGCTGGAGACGACTCCGCTGCGCATTCCGATCCCGCCGGCACTCTTCCGGGCGGCGGGGACGCTGGCGGGGCGGTGGGGAGGGGCGGGGGTGTTCAACCGCGAAAAGGCGGAGGAGGTGCTGGCGGAGGCGTGGGAGTGTGACCTCTCCGGCTCCGAAGCCCTCCTTTCGGCCGACGAAGCGATGCCGCTGGGCCGGGGTCTGGCCGAGACGGCCCGGTGGTACCGAACTCAGGGATGGCTTTGATGGCTACTGTGGCGACGACCTCGCGGCGCATGGGCGACCTCTTCGACAAGTGCAGCCGCTACACCGCGGCGCGCGAGATGATGGGGAGCGGCCTCTATCCGTACTTCCAGGCCATCGAGGCCTCGGAAGACACGGAGGTGGTGATCCGCGGCGAGCGCAAGATCATGGTGGGCTCCAACAACTACCTGGGGCTCACCCACGAGCCGTACGTGCTGGAGCGCGCGCGCGAGGCGCTGTACCGCTACGGCACCGGCTGCACGGGGAGCCGCTTCCTGAACGGCACGCTGGACCTGCACGAGGAGCTGGAGCACCGCCTGGCCGCCCTGATGGGCGCCGAGGCGGCGATCGTCTTCAGCACCGGCTACCAGACCAACCTGGGCGTCATCTCCGCGCTGGTGACGCGCGGCAGCGTGGTGGTGCAGGACCGGCTCAACCACGCCTCGCTGGTGGACGGCGCGCAGCTCGCGGCCGGCGACCTGGTGCGCTATCCGCACGGCGACCTCAAGGGGCTGCGCCGCGCGCTGGAGCGCAACGCGGGGGCCAACGGGGCGCTGGTGGTGACGGACGGTGTCTTCTCGATGGAGGGGAACATCGTCAACCTCCCCGCCGTCGCCGACGTGGTGGAGGAGTTCGGGGCGCGGCTGATGGTGGACGACGCGCACTCGGTGGGCGTGCTGGGGCCCAACGGCGGCGGCACGGCCGAGCACTTTGGGATGCAGGAGCGGGTGGACCTCACCATGGTCACCTTTTCCAAGTCGTTCGCATCCATCGGCGGCGCGGTGTCGGGGCCGGAGAACGTCATCCACTACCTGCGCCACCACGCGCGCCCGCTCATCTTCAGCGCCAGCATGCCGCCCTCCGCGGTGGCCACGGTGCTGGCCTGCCTGGACGTGATGGCGCTCGAGCCCGAGCGCCGCGCCCGCCTCTGGCAGAACGCCGACTACCTGCGCAGCGGCCTGCAGTCGCTGGGCTTCGACACCGCGACCTCGGAGACGCCGATCATCCCCGTGGCCTCGGGGAACATCGAGCAGACCTTCGTCTTCTGGCGCGCGCTGTTCGACGCGGGAGTCTTCACCAACCCGGTGCTGCCGCCCGCCGTGCCCGAGCATTCGTGCCGGCTGCGCACCTCGGTGATGGCGACGCACACCACCGACCAGCTCGACTTCGTGCTGGACGCCTTCGGCCGCGTGGGGCGCCAGCTCGGGCTCCGCTAACCCCCTCTCCATCTCCGATGCCGGCTCCCGTCACCGCCGCTTCGTCCACCGCCCTGCGGGTCCGTGAGGTCCCGCGGGGCGAGTCGCTTCGCCCCTTCATCGACTTCGCCTGGACGGCCAACGCTGGCGACCCCAAGTGGGTGCCGCCGCTGCGTGTCGCCGTGGAGCCGGCGCTGGACCGCGCCAAGCACCCCTTCCACCAGCACGCGGACGTCGCCTACTTCGTCGCCGAGCGCGGCGCGGAGACGGTGGGGCGCATCGCGGCCATCGTCAACCACCGCCACAACGAGTTCCACGAGGACCGGGTCGGCTTCTTCGGCCTCTTCGAATCGGTGGACGATCCCCGCGTGGCCCGCGCCCTCACCGATGCGGCCGCGGGGTGGCTCAAGGCGCGCGGGATGGAGTCGATGCGCGGCCCCATGAACCTCTCCACCAACGAGGAGATCGCGTCGCCCGGGGTGCTGGTGGACGGGTTCGATACGCCGCCCGCCTTCGCGATGTCGCACAACCCGCCCTACTACGGCGCGCTGCTGGAAGGGGTGGGGATGGTGAAGGCCAAGGACCTGCTCGCCTACTGGATCGGCAGCCCCATTCCCCCGGAGCGGCTCGTGCGCGGGGTGGAGCGGATGACGCGGCGCGAAGGGGTCACCCTGCGCTCCATCAACCTGCGCCGCCTGCAGGACGAGGTGGCCATCATCCAGGAGATCTACAACTCCGCCTGGGCGCGCAACTGGGGCTTCGTGCCGATGACGCCGGAGGAGTTCGCGTACATGGCCAAGGACCTGAAGTCCGTGGTGGACCCGGCGCTCTGCATCGTCGCGGAGAAGGAGGGCGTCCCCGTGGGCTTCGCCATCTCGCTGCCCAACCTGAACGAGGCGATCCGGCACATCCCCGACGGCAAGCTCTTCCCGTTCGGCTTTCTCAAGTTCCTCTGGCACAAGCGGAAGATCGGTTCCGCCCGCATCATGACGCTGGGCCTGCGCCCCGAGTACCAGAAGTCGTCCGGCATCGGCGCCGCGATGTACCTGCGCACCTTTCAGGCGGCCGGCGAGCGCGGGTACAGGCAGGGCGAGGCGTCATGGATCCTGGAGGACAACTTCCTCATGCGCCAGGCGCTGGAGAAGGTGGGATTCGAGCTGTACAAGACGTACCGGGTGTACGAGCGGGGGTTGTGAGGGGGGGCTGAGGGTGTCCGGCGGTTGAAACCGCTGCAACAACGGCGGGAAGCCTGCCTTCGCAGGCTTCGGGCGAGCGGGGGTGTGCGGGCGTTGAGGGCCGGTCCGGCGGCGGGGTCTCGGGGGCGGGGGCGGCGCCCGGTCGTGGGTCGCCGGTGCGAGGTCCGCGCCCGGTCGCCGGGGGATGAATCCCCCGGCTGGAACCACGCGAAGCCCACTGAAGTGGGCTCGAGCAACGCGCATCAGACCCGGAGTCCGCGAAGGCGGACTTCGCGTGTTTCCAGCGGTGAATTCATTCGCCCCGGGACGCGGGCCTCGGCGCATCGCACGGCACGGGCAGCCACGCGGGGCGGCCCCTACGGATTTCGGCGCGCGGAGCGGGACCCGGGTCGGGGCGAGGGTGGGCGGACACGCAGGTCCGCCCCTACCGCGTTCGGGCGTGGGGGGCAGGGCGGCGGCACCGAAAACCCGGGCTGGGGACGGATCTGGCCCGGGAGTCCGCGCAGGCGGACTTTGTGCCGTTGTTGCAGCGAGTTCACTCGCCCGGGGCCACCCCACCACCCCCCACTGTCAGGCCGAGCGCTGGGCGCGGTAGCCGGTGCGCAGCTCGGAGACCCAGCGCGGGCGCTCGCGGCCGCTGGCGTCGTAGCCGCGGGCCAGCGACTCCAGCACCTGGTCCGTGGTCTGGAGGCGGGCGCCGGGGTGCAGGTCCTGCGTGAGCAGGGCGAGCGCGTGGCCCACCTCCTCCTCGCCCACCGAGCCCGGGTGCGAGCCACCGTACTGCAGGTACCACTTGCGCAGCCTCCGCAGGGTGGGCGAGTACGGCGCCGTTCCCAGGAGGAACTTCTTGAGCCCCGTGGGGCTCATCCCGATCTCCCGCGCCACGCGCCGCAGCGACGTCCCCTCCACCCGCGCGGACGCCGTGTCGCGGAGGTGCTGGATGTTGGCTTCGTGCGGGTCCCGCGTCCTCTGGAAATCCATCTCAGCTCCCTCCATGCTGCGGTCCAGGTGCTCAATTCGGCGTGTCCTGCTGAATGATGTATAATACCGAAGAAAATCCGAATCAAGGGTCCTGGCGCACCTCGTAAAAGTGCACGGGGCGCGCACTTGCGACACTTTGCCCCCGCTCCGCACGCGCTAAGTGGGCCCCCCGCACCGGCTTCGGCGGGCGGCCACTTTGTCTCGCAGGTGGCTGAATATGCGCGGCGTGGACGGATGAAAAAGTGCGTAGAGTGCGTGAGTGCGTTGCCCCTCCCCCTGTCATCCTGAGCGACGCGCCGCTCCGTCCACGACCGTTCGCGGATCTCTGGCGCGGAGCGAAGGATCTACTGCGCGTGACGAGGGGACGGCGGTGAGTCGCGAAGCCCGGCCCGGCGCCGGCTAGATCCTTCGTTCGCCGCAGGGGAGGCCGGGGTACGCCGCAGAGTATGGGGTCGGCGGCTCTCTCAGGATGACACTGGCTTGGCACGCACTAACGCACTAACGCACTTCCTCCCCCACCTGCCGCCCGTCGCGCAGAAAGAGGATGCGATCGCCCATGCGCTCAGCCTCGGCGCGGTCGTGGGTGACGAAGACGAAGGGGATGCGCCACTCCGCGTGCGCCGCCAGCACCTCGGCCTGCGCGATGCGGCGCGCGTCCTCGTCCAGGGAGGTAAAGGGCTCGTCGAGGAGGAGTGCTTCGGGCTCGGCCATGAGGGCGCGGGCGAGCGCCACGCGCTGCGTTTCGCCGCCGGAGAGCTCGGATGGGTAGCGGGCGGCCAAGTGGGTGAGATGGAAGGATTCGAGTAGGCGCGGAAGGCGCGCCCGTGCAGCGGGTGTGCGCGCGCCGAAGAGGACGTTGCCGGACACGGTGAGGTGCGGGAAGAGGGCGGAGTCCTGGAAGACGAGCCCGCAGCGGCGCTCGCGCGGCGGCACCCACACGCGCGCCTCTCGCGACACCAGCACGCGTCCCCCGAGCCGGATCTCTCCCTCGTCGGGGCGCTCCAGGCCGGCCACCAGGCGCAGCGTCATCGTCTTCCCCGCGCCCGATGGGCCGAAGAGGACGAGCACTTCGTCGCGCACCTGGAAGTCCACCTCCAGCGTGAACTCAGGGAGCCGCCTGGCCGCGCGTACTTCGAGCACCGCTATCGCCCCGCCCTGCGCTGCCAGCGCGGGGTGCGCCGGCGCGTCCACACGTTGAGCCCCACCACCAGGATCATGCTGATGGCGCTGATCCCCAGCGCATAGAGCCCCGCCGTCCTCAGCTCCCCCGCGTCGGCCAGGAAGTAGATGGCGAGCGGCACCGTCGTCGTCTCGCCGGGGATGTTGCCGGCCACCATCGCGGTCGCGCCGAACTCGCCGAGGGAGCGGGCGAACGCGAGCGCCATCCCCGCGACGACACCGGGCCATGCGAGCGGGAGGGTGACGGCGAGAAAGACGCGCGCCTCTCCGGCCCCCAGCGTGCGCGCGGCGTCCTCCAGCCGTGGATCGACGGATTGGAAGGCGGCCTTGGCGCTCTGGTACATCAGCGGGAATGCGACCACCGCCGCCGCCAGGACTGCCGCGTGGATGGTGAAGACGACGCGCACGCCGAACGCCGACTCCAGGAAGCGCCCCACGGGCCCGTTGCGCCCCAGGAGCACCAGGAGCGCGAAGCCGGTCACCACGGGCGGGAGGACGAGGGGGAGCAGGAAGAGGCCGTCCACCACGTCGCGCCCGGGGAATGCGTGGCGCGCGGTCCAGCGCGCGGCCAGCGTCCCCAGCACGAAGACGATGGCCAGCGCGGATAGCGCCACCCGCAGCGAGAGCCAGACCGGCGACCAGTCGAACACGCTCACCCCTCCACCCGAAACCCTCGCCGCCGCAGCGCCGCGCGTCCCGCCGGGCCCAGGAGGAACGCGAGGTAGGCGCGCGCTCCCTCCGTGTTCGGCCCGCCGTTCACGATCGCGACGGGGTACTCGATGGCCCGGTGCGACCCCGTTGGCGCCACCGCCGCAACGCGCACGCGCTTCGTAACCGACGCATCGGTGCGGTACACGATCCCGGCGTCCGCATTGCCGGAGGATACAAAGGCGAGCACCTGCCGCACGTCCTGCGCGTACACGGCCTTCGCTCGGACCGCCTCCAGCACTCCCGCCGCGCGCAGCACCTCCTGCGCGTACTCGCCCGCGGGCACGGATGCGGGTGCCCCCAGCGCCACCCGCCGCACCTCCGTCCGCGCGAGATCGGCGAAGGCGTGCACCCTCGAGCCCTGCGCCGGGACGATCAGCACCAGCTCGTTACCGGCCAGCACCCGCCTCGTGGCCGCATCCACCCGCCCCGACTTCGCCAGCGCATCCATGGGCGCGGCGGCGGCGGAGACGAACAGGTCCACGGGCGCGCCCTGCTCGATCTGCTGCCGCAGCGCCCCCGATGCCGCGAAGTTGGTCCTCACTTCGACGCCCGGGTGCGCGGCTTCGTACTCCGCCTCCAGCTCCGTCATCACCTCCCGCAGCGACGCCGCCGCGGACACGGTGACCGGCGCGTCCCGGCGGTCGGGCGCGCACGCGGAGAGTGCAAGGGCGAGCAGGAGGAAGGGGCGCATCGCGACAATGTGAGGGCGCGGGCAACAAACAGCAAAAGCCTCACACAGAGAACACAGAGGGAACAGCAAAGCCACAGAGAAAACCTTTGCGGTTCTCTCTGTGGCTCTGTGTCTCTGTGTGAGACCCTGCCGTTCAGGGCAGGATGCTGCCCGTCACGCGGCCGGTGACCGAGGTGCCGGTGCGGAGCACGCCGCCCGTCGCGGTGCTGACCCCGGCGCCGGCCTGCGCGCCCACGCCCAGCCGGGTGATGGACGGATCGCTGGCGCCGGCCTGCAGGCGGCCCGCGATGGTCGTCGCGGAGCGGGCGAAGTCGCCACTGCTGGTGCCGAGCCGCGCGAGCGCATCCACCGACGCCACCAGCGAGCGGCGGGGCGGGGCGCTGCGGGCAAGGAGGGCCAGCTCGGCGCGCGTGGCGCCCTTGGCCATCGCGTCGGCGCCGGCCGTGATCTCGGCGTTCGACGCCACGCGCCGGCCGCCGTTGCTCAGCGCGTCGCGGGAGGCGATGAGGCGCGCCTGCACCTCCGCCGCGATCCGCGCCGTCTCGGCCTCGGAGTTGCCGCGGGAGCGCGACCTCGCCACGGCCCGGCGGACCGGCGCGTCCGGCAGCCCCGCGTCGGCGGTGGCGCGCACCGTCGCGTCCGCGCTCAGCCCGGTCTGTGCGGCGGGCGCATCGACCCCGACCCGCGCGCCCACGGTCGCCTTCGTTTCCACCTGCGCCGCGAGCGCGGCGGGGATCGCCAGGGCCGCCACGGCGGCCATCGTCATCACGAGCTTCATCGTCAGATCTCCTTCAAAGGTTGAGAGGCGCTTCAGCGCGCCGTCACCGCCACGGCGGAGGCGAACTCCGCCTCGCTCACCGTCTTCGTCTGCGCGTTGGCGCGGCTGAGCCACGCGTCCGCGTTGAGGTTCACCAGGAGCCGCGTGGTGGCCGCCGTGCGCGCGGTCACGTTCACCTCGCGCTCCACCACCACCTGGTTGTCGCCCTGCAGGTCCACCGACACCGCCCCGGAAAGCAGCCCGGTGCCGATCTGGATGGAGCCGTTCACCTGCGCGTCCACGTCCTCGAACACCACGCGCACCCGGCTGTAGCTGCCGGCCTCGACCCGCTCCGACGCGAACGCGCGGGATTCGCTCTGCCCCGCCGCATCCACCGAAACCGACTCCGCCGCGCCGTCCGTCAGCTCCAGCCACGCGCCCGCCGAGGTCTGCACGTACACGCGGGCGTCGAAGCTCACCGTTCCCGAGGCGCTCGACTGCTGCGAACGCGTCCCGGATTCACTCGGCGACACGCTCCTCGACGCGGCCCCGTCCTCCCCGACCGCCGCCACTTCCATCCACGCCTCGTCGCCCGAACCCGTGGGGTTGTCGCACGCACCCACCATCAGCGCCGCCGCCGCGATCCAGAGTCCCTTGCCGTTCATCGTAGCCTCCCCCGGTTGTCCGTTCTGGTGGTCCGCCGCTCGTCGGCGTCGGGGACTGGTAAGGCACGGGCGGGGCCGCAGAGAAAACCCGCATGGATGCTGGGTTTTCGCCCTCTGCCCTTTCTTTGGAGAGGCTGCGGCGCTACAATTTGCAGCAGATTGGATCGGGCGCTCGTCACATTTTGCAAAAGGCGGCATGGCAGGGATACGCCTCCTGGCGATCGGGGTCGCGCTGCCGGACGCGGTGCGCGGGCTGGCGGGTGAGGCGCGCGCCGAAGCGACGCTGGCGGCCGGGCTGCGGGCGCTGGCGGAAGGGCCGTGGACCGCCACGATCCTCTCGCTCGACCTGATCGCGGACGACGACGAGCTGATCCGCCGCGTGGCGCGCGAGTCGAAGACGGGCGCCCTCGTACTCGCCGCCGCCGCGCCCTCGCTGCGGATGGCGCTCGCCGCGCCGTCGCTGGGCGCCGCGGAGCTGCTGACGCTGCCGCTGCGCGCCGACGAGGTGGCGCGCGTCCTCCGTGCCGGCGAGGGAAGCGCGGATGCCATCCCGCTCCCGGATGTCCCCGATGGCGATGACGAGGTGGTG
>DASVTZ010000040.1 GCA_036387335.1 Longimicrobium sp. | reverse complement strand
TCCTGCTGCGGAGTCAAGGTGAATTATAAATCCATGTACAACAAGTTTTCGGCAAATCCAACGATTTCGGGTATAAAAGTCCAGCATTGGCGCCAATTCCGTCTCTCGCGTGTACCTTTTACTGTCGAACCCCTGCTGTGTCTCTGTGTGAGCCATGCAGTCGCAGTTCTCTCTGCGTCTCCGCGCCTCCGCGTGAGACTTCCGTTGCGGCAACGGCGCATCACTGCCTGGCCCCTCGGGACGCGCAGTAGATCCTTCGCTCCGCGCCAGGGTTCCGTATCCGGGAGAGGTCGGAGCAGCGCGTCGCTCAGGATGACAGGGACCGCCTGCCTGATCAGCGGGCGACCAGGACGAAGGTGACCTCGCGCCGGGCACCGCGCGCGATGGTGAGCGTGTCCACGAACTCGCGCTCCCCGGGGCGGAGCGTGTATTCCGGCGGGACGCCGATGAACACGCCGTACGCCCCCGCCGCCACCTCGGGAAAGAGGTGCTCGCCCTCCGCGCCGGTGCGGGCCCGCCCCATGACGGCGGCGCCCGTGTAGAGCACCACCTCCACGTTGGAGATCGGCGCGCCGGACGCGTCCTGCGTGCGCACGCGCACCTGCGCGAAGTCGTACTGCGAGTGGATCAGGTTCTCGCACCCCGCAGCCAGCAGGAGCAGCAGGCCCAGCAGCGCGGCGAAGGGGCGGGCGCGGGGGTGAAGCGAACGCGGCATCGGGACCAGCCTCAGGGGGAGCGGAGATCACCCGGCCCCCGCGCGGGCGGGGACCGGCAGCACGAGCGGAGCGCCGGGCGCGGGCTCCGCGTCGCGCGGGGCGGCGGCCACGCCCAGCCAGGCGCACGAGAGCATCAGCCAGAACGCCGGCTCCGTAAGGAGCTGGTAAAAGATGTTGAACAGCAGGAACCCGACCACCACCGGCCGGAACGGCGTCCTGCGCACCACCGGGTACAGCGTGATCACCAGCCCCACCAGGAGCGCAAAGATCCCCATCTCCGCCAGGAGGGTGGCGTAGAACGAGTGGAAGTTCGCGTAGCGGGTGCCGGGGAGGAGGTCCGTGAGCACCGACCCCGCGTTGCCGTAGCCGATGCCGATCAGCGCGTTCTTCCAGCTCCGCCCCGCCACGTCCATCGCCCGCTCGATGAGCTGGACGTGGATGCTGTTGCTGGTGCCCTCGCGCGCCGTGAAGCGCGCGCCGAGCATCTCTCCCGCCGCGGCGAGCACGTCCAGCGCGCCGGGAACGACGAAGACGCCCAGGATCACCGCGGCGGTGGCCAGGAGCCCCGCCGCCACCCGCCCTGGCGTGAACCGCACCCGGCGCCGCTCGGCGAACGCGGCGGCCATCATCCCCATCGCCCCCATTATGGCGGAGCGCGAGAGGGTGAGGATCAGCGACAGGACGGTGACGGCCGCCGCCACCCCCCGCGCCTTCGACGGCCTTCCGAAGCGGTAGATCAGGAAGAGGAAGATGGCCGAGACGAGGCCGCCGCGGTTTGGGTCCAGCGTCTGCCCGCCGGGGCGGGGCATGATGGAGCCGAAGCGCACCGGCACCAGGTCCACGAACCCGCCGCCCGCGGCGCCGGGATCGTTCAGCCAGACGGCAATCTGCGCGACGTTGAAGAGGGAGCTCACCAGCAGCCCCAGGTAGGCGCCGCGCACCAGGATGGAGGCGGGGTCGGGCCGGTTGGCCAGCACCACCGCCACGAAGAGGATGGTGAAGAGCTGGAAGGCGAGGAGGACGGCCCGCTTGCCCGACAATTCGGGGTCGCTGCTCCCCACGGCCGAGGCCAGCGCCAGGGCGCCCAGCAGCATCGACAGCGCCAGGTACACCTGCCCCTCCCGCCGCAGCTCCACCCGCCGCATGGCGCCGAGCGCGGGAAGCTCCAGCATCAGCAGCAGCGGCATCAGCACCAGGTAGGGGGGCATGGTGACGGGCCCCATGCCGCCCAGCAGGTCGATCCGGTCCGCGCCCATGGTCGCGATCCAGAAGACCAGCAGCGCATCCCTCACGCGGAGCCCGCCCCGTGCTTCACGCCACTCCGGCCACGCGGGGCGCGGCGGGCGCGCGGCGCGCGGAAGGCTGCGCGTACGGGGCCAGCGCGTCGCGCGTCGCCTCCAGGAAGCGCCGGCCGAAGCGCCGGTCGGGCTCCAGGTGGCACCCCTCGGCCCACTCGTTCCATGCGTTCACGAACACGATCTGCTCGTCGGGCTCGTTCCCCGCCACGCGCCTGCACGCGTGCTCCAGCCAGCGCTGGTACAGGGCCGGGTCGTCGTTCTGGATCACCGTGCCCCCGGAGCGGCGGCGGGCGGAGTTGTCCCAGCTCGGCATCACGCAGGGGAAGACCCGCTCGCCCGCGGGCACGCGCCGCATCGCTTCCTCGGCCACGTCGCGGTAGCTGAGCACGTGCAGCCGGGTGCGCACCGGCGCCAGCAGCTCCACCATCACCCTGCGCGCGGCGCGGCGGGCAAAGGTGCGCACGCCCGCCAGCGGGCCGTCCACCGCGGCCATGCGGCCGGTGGGCGCGAACTCCGTGAGCGCGTCGAAGCCGTCGGCGAGCGCCTCCGCGTACTCCGTGCGGTCGCCCGGGCTCTTCACGGCGCACAGGTACAGCTCGGGCTCCCCCAGGCGGGCCGCCGTCTCGCGCCAGGTGCGGATGACGGCGGCGCGGTCCACCAGGGCGCCGGGCTGGTACACCAGGAAGAGCGGGCGCCCGCCGACCCGCACGTAGCGCCGGTCGCGAAATGCGCGCACCAGCCACTCCATGTGGTGCGCGGCGTCGTAGACGGCGTAGTCCTGGCGCATGAGCACCTCGTGCTCGGCCCCGTCCCAGCGCCGCGTCCAGTTGCCGTTCGCCCAGCAGAGGCAGAAGGGAAAGTCGGGCTTTCCGGAGGCGAGCACCTCGTCGAACGGGCGCTCCAGCAGCCGGCGGCCGTCGTCGAACCAGTAGTGGTAGTAGCAGAACCCGCCGATCCCGTACTCCTTCGCCAGCTCCGCCTGCGCCAGGCGCGTCTCCTCCAGCCGCAGGTCGTAGAAGCCCAGGTCCGCCGGAATGTGGGGCTGGTAGTGCCCCTTGAAGCGCGGGCGCGACTGCGCCACGTTGGTCCACTCGGTGAACCCCGGCCCCCACCACGCGTCGTTCTCGGGGATGGGGTGGTACTGCGGAAGATAGAAGCAAAGCGCTCGCATCGAAGCTCCTGGCCCGGGCGTCCAGCCCGCGGGCAATGGTCCTGCGTAAGGGGTGCCGCCCGGCTCCCGCCGCGAAACGCCGTCCGCCGCGTGCTGGCGCGGCCGGCGTCGCCCGCGCGCTCGAGGGGTGCGGCGGCGGGGCTCGCGGAGCGCGGAATGTATGCCGGCCCCCGGTGCCAGTCAACGAAAGCGGGGCCCCGCAACGCCTTCAGCCGCGCAGCCCCAGCTCGCCGCTGGAGGGGCGCAGCACCAGCCAGCAGAGCCCCGCCTCCACCACCGCCTCGGCCAGCACCGCGGCCACGGCCATGCCGGCGGCGCCGTAGCGGGGCGCCAGCAGGGCGGCCAGCAGCAGGTTGGCCGCTCCCGCCGCAAGGACGAACCGCACGTACGCACGGTCACGTCCCAGCGGCAGGATCCAGTTGAGCCCCAGCACCGTGCCCAGCGCCAGGATCGGCGGCAGGAACGCCAGAATGCGCAGCACCCCGGTGACCGGCTCGTACCCCGGGCCGAACAGCACGCGCGTCAGCAGCGGCGCCGCCAGCGCGATGGACGCCCCGGCGGCCACCCCCAGCCCCACGATGGGGCCCAGGCTGCGGCGGACGAGCGCGGCGGCGGCCGGGCGGTCGTGCACCACCAGGTGGTTGATGCGCGGGTAGAGCGCCTGCGACACCGGCAGCAGCAGGTTGCTGGCGGCGCGCACCAGCTTCTCGGCCGAGCCGTAGAAGCCCGCCGCGTGCGGCCCGGCGAAGAGCCCGAGGGTAAAGGAGTTGGCGGTGGTGTACGCGCTGGCCGCCCCGCAGAACACGAAGAGGGGCCACCCGTCGCGCAGCGCCGCGGTCCACTCGCGCGGGCTCCCGGCGCGAAAGGGAACCTCGCGGTACATCCACGCCGTGGCGGCGGCGGCGGAAAGGAGCGCCGCCCCCGCCTGCAGCGCCAGCACGCGCCAGCCGTCCTGCGGCGTCCGCACCAGCACGAACACGCCGGCCGCGGCCCCCAGGCGGGTCAGCACGTCCAGCGCCGCGATCCCTCGCATCCGCTCCACCCCCTGGAAGTACCACATGGGGAGGAAGCCCTGCAGCACCGCCGCCGCCAGCCCCCACACCAGGTAGCGCGGCTCGCGGCGGAAGAGCGGCACCAGCACGAAGGCGAGCGCCGAGGCCGCCGCCACCCCCGTCAGCAGGAGGAGCTTGGCGCCCTGCACGGCGCTCACGATGCGCGCCACCTCCCGCGCGTCGCCGCGGCCGCGGGCCACCATGCGCGTGGCGGAGAAGGCGAAGCCGTAGTGCAGCACGATCGCCAGCCACGCGGCGAACGCCTGGCTGAACACCAGCACCCCCCAGGCGCCGGGGCGCAGCACCCGCGTGAGGTAGGGCACCGTCGCCAGCGGCAGGAGGTAGCCGGCGAACTGCACGAAGTAGAGCGCGACCGTGTTGTGCACCAGCGCGCTCCCGCGCGCGCGGCGCCACAGGGCGCGCCCCGCCGTTCCGCGCCCGCTCACGCCGCCCGTCTCACGTGCCCCAGCAGAGCCGGGCGATCATCCGCACGCGGTCCCACTCGCCGCGGCCGGCACGCCGCAGCGCCGCCACCGCCAGGGCCAGGTAGACCGTGGGCAGCGCCGCGGGCTTGTACTTGCGGGTGTACAGGATGCGGTTGCGCATGAAGTGGTAGTCCGCCAGCGCCGTCTTCTTTCCCGCGTGCGCCCCTATGCTCCCCCCCTCGCGGTGGAAGACGACGCTCGCGGGCGCGTACGCCATGCGGAAGCGCCCGGCGTTGCGTGTGGCCCAGTCGATCTCCTCGAAGTAGAGGAAGTAGTCCTCGCTCATCAGCCCCACCTCGCGCAGGAAGGCCGACGACACCAGCATCGACGCCCCCGTGACGTACGACAGCCGCCGCTCCACCCGGGCCGCGTCCACGGCGAGGGCGGCGGGCTGGTTGGCGCCCACGTGCCGCGGCAGCGCCAGCCAGGGATTGTAGCGCGCGCCGCCCCACGCCTGCACGGTGGCGGGGTCGTGGTAGTAGAGGAGCGTGGAGCCCACGACCCCCACCCGCGGGTCGCGCCGCATCTCCTCCACCATGGCGCCCAGGCTGTCAGGGCGTACGACCGTGTCGTTGTTCAGCAGCCACACGGCGTCGAAGCCGCGCGCCAGTGCGTAGCGGAGCCCCACGTTGTTGCCCCCCGCGAAGCCCAGGTTCCCCCCGGTCCGCACCAGCACCAGCGGAGCGTCGTCGCCCGGCTCGCCGCCGCGCTCCGCCTGCTCGCGGCCGTACTCCACGAAGGGGATGGGCTTGGGGAGCGGAGGAAAGGAGAGGCCGCGCAGGGGGTTGGACGGCGGCACCCTCGCGTCCAGCCGCCCCTCGGCCCAGGCGCGCAGGTGCGCCAGCGAGCCGTCGTGCGAGGCGTTGTCGCACACCACCACCGTCAGCTCGCGGTGATCGCCGCGCAGGACGCTCTCCAGGCACTCCAGGGTGTCGGCCCAGCCGTTGTAGTTGAGGAGCACGACGCAGACGCGCACGGGCGGCCTCACCGCGGTTTCGCCGTTGGGCGCGGCGCCCGCCGCGCCGCGCCGCCGTCCGCCACTTCCAGGATTAGATCCGTGGTGCGTGCCGCCGTCGCGTCCCAGGTGAGGAGCGCGGCGCGGCGACGTCCGCGCGCCACCATCTCGTCGCGCAGGGGGCCGGGGCGCAGGCTGCGCACGGCATCCGCCATCGTGTCCCAATCGTCGGGGTCCGCCATCAGCCCCGCGTCGCCCACCGCCTCGGGGATGGAGGCGCGGTTGGAGGCCACCACCGGAAGCCCCCACGCCATCGCCTCCAGCACCGGCAGGCCGAACCCCTCGAAGTACGATGGGAAGAGGAGGCATTCGGCGCGGCCGTACAGCGCGCGCAGCAGGTCGTCGTCCACCGCGCCCAGGTCCGCCACCGCGTCGCCGACGCCCAGCTCGCGGGCGCGGGCGGCGAGCGGCTCGTCGCCGGGATAGTGCCGCCCCGCCACCACCAGGCGCAACCCCGGCTGCTCCGCGCGCAGCCGCGCCAGCACCTGGAGCGCCGCCCGCAGGTTCTTGTGCGGCTTCTGGTTGCCGACGACGAGCAGAAAGGGCGCGAAGCCCTCCGCCCGCCGCAGCGCATCCTCCGACGGCGCGCGCGCGGTGACGTCGCCGCCCACGCCGAGCGGCACCACCTCCAGCTTCGGGGCGGCGCCTGGGAAGCGCGCGGCCAGGTCGTCGCGCGTGAAGCGGGAATCGGCCACCACGCGGCGCGCGCGGCTCACGGCGGCGCGCAGCACCACGCCGCCCAGCGCCCGCTTCCACGCGGCGAACATGGCGGTGAGCCGGAACTGCGCCAGGTCGTGCACCGTCACCAGCGTGGGCGGCAGCGGCCCGCCGAGCGGCACGTCGTAGTGGGGAAAGAAGCCGGCATCCGCGGCAAGCGCCCCGCGCGCACCCAGGGCCAGCCACTGGAGCTGCGCGGCCGGGCTGTAGTAGTGGTGCGCGAACGGCACCACCTCTGCCCGCCCCGCCTCGCCCAGCCCCTCCAGGAAGCCGTGCAGCTCGTCCGGCCGGCCCAGCAGCGCCACGCGGCCGAAGCGGGGGTCGCGCAGCACGCGCGCCAGCACCTCGCGGGTGTAGCGTCCGATCCCCGAAAGGTGAAGCCCGCGCGCATCCACAAGGAGCGAGCGGGGTTCCACGGGGCGTGCGTCGGCGGCGGGGGGCGGGGCGGCCCCGCGCTCCGCGTCAGCCGGCACCCACGGACTCCAGCAGCAGCGGGCGGTCGGCGGGCGCGGCCAGGGCGCGGCTCCGCTCGCGCTCCACGGCGGCGTGGATGCGGCGGTGGAACTCCTCCGGCCGGAAGCGCTCCGCGTTGCGGCGGCAGAGCGCGGGATCGGTCTCCATCGCCTCCAGGCGCAGGATGCCGTCCACCAGCGAGTCCACCGTCTGCTCCTCAAAGAAAACGCCGGTCACCCCGTCCACCACCGTCTCCAGGGCGCCGCCGCGCGCGTAGGCCACCACCGGGCGCCCCGCCGCCTGCGCCTCCACCGGCGCGATCCCGAAGTCCTCCAGCCCGGGGAAGAGGAATCCCCTGCACCGCGCGTAGAGCGACGCCACCTCGTCGTCCTCCGCCCAGCCGCGCAGCTCCACCGTGGGACCGGCGAGGGCGCGCAGGCGCTTCATCTCCGGCCCGCGCCCCACCACCACCAGCCGCCGGCCCAGCCGCGTGGCCGCCTGCACCGCCAGGTCCACGCGCTTGTACCCCACCAGCCGCGACACCACCAGGTAGAAGTCCTCGGGGGGAAGGCCGTTGGGGCGGATGGCGCCGGTGTCCACGGGCGGGTAGACCACCTCCGAGTCGCGGCGGTAGTGGCGGCGGACGCGGCTCGCCACCTCGCGCGAGTTGGAGATGAAGTGGTCCACCCGGTCGCTCGACACGCGGTCCCAGATGCGCAGCCAGTGCGCGATGGGGGCGAAGAAGGGGCGGAACAGCTTGCCGCGCGTGTACTCGGGGTAGAGGTCCCAGATGTAGCGGCAGGGGGTGTTGCAGTAGCAGACGTGCAGGGTGCCCGGCCGGGTGACGATCCCCTTTGCGCAGGCGGTGCTCACCGAGATCACGACGTCGAAGGCGGAGAAGTCGAACTCCTCGAACGCCATCGGCATCAGCGGCAGGAACGCCATGTGGCTGCGGCGCACCAGCGGGATGCGCTGGATGAAGGAGGTCACCACCCTGGCCGCGCGCAGCGCCGGCAGCGTCTTGCGCGCGTCGTACACCGCCGTGTAGATGGGCGCGTCGGGGAACATGCGGTGCAGCTCGTACAGCACGCGCTCGCCACCGCCGTAGGTGTCCATCCAGTCGGTGACCAGCGCCACCTTCATCTCAGTACGCCCCTTCCCCGCGCAGCACCACCACCATGGTGCGCAGCATGATGCGCACGTCCAGCCAGAGCGACCACTCCGCGATGTAGCTGCGCTCCATGCGCAGCACCTCGTCGAAGTCCGTCACCAGGTTGCGCCCGCTCACCTGCCACGGCCCCGTGATCCCCGGCGTCACCGCCAGCCGCTCGAAGTGCCGCGCCTCGAAGCGCTCCATGTCC
>DASVTZ010000039.1 GCA_036387335.1 Longimicrobium sp. | reverse complement strand
CATTCCCCATTCCCCATTCCCCATTCCCCATTCCCCATTCCCCATTCCCCATTCCCCATTCCCCATTCCCCATTCCCCATTCCCCATTCCCCATTCCCCATTCCCCATTCCCCGCCCCTCAGAACAGCGGCTTCTCCTTCGCGTTCGACCGGGTCAGCGGTACCACCGTGCTGTCGCCGGTCAGGGTCATCTTCACGTTCCACTCCAACTCCGTGTCGGGGAGGATGTAGCGGGCGTAGATCCAGTACTGGCCCTCCTCCGCGGGGAGAACGGCGCGGCCGGTGGCGTCGGTGGTGTCGATGGCTTCGGAGAGCTCGCGGGCGAGGGCGGCGTTGCGCGCGACCTCGGGGAAGTCCTTGTAGGCGCTGTCACGCCAGGCGGCGCGGGCACGCTGGTTGGCGGCTACCTGCGCGGCGATGGCGCGCCGCTGCGCGTTCCAGCGCGCGACCGCCGTGTCCCCCTTCTGGCGCACCGTTGCGGACTCGGCCTGGAGCGCCTGCTGCTGCTGGAGCACTTCCTGCGGAAGAGTCGGCTCGGGATCGTCCGCGGCTTCGGCGAGCGAATCCAGAAGCTCCTCGCGGTCGTAGGGCAGAAGCTGGACGGGGAGATCCGCGATGGGCTCCCCTCCGGGCGTGAGCGACGCGCGAACCACCACCTTCGGGTCGGTGCCGCACGCCGCGGCGCACGCGAGCAGGGCCAGCACCACGAACTGTCGCTTCATCTCAGAACGAGCTCCGGAGGTTGGACTGAACATCGGGCGGATGCAACGTACGGATGCCCCCCTGGCGGGGCAAGGAAACGCGCGGCGCCTGGCATCCATCGCCGGCGCGCTCCTGCTGCTTGCGGGCGGGGCCGGGGCGCAGCCGCTCCAGATCCCCAGGCCCACCGGCTACGTCAACGACTTCGCGAACATCATCGACGCGGAGAGCGAGGCGGCCATCACCCGCATCGCCGACGAGGTGCGCCTCAAGTCCGGCGGCGAGATCGTGGTCGTGACCCTGCCGTCGCTGCAGGGGCGCACGCGCGACGAGGTGGGGCTCCAGATCCTGCGCGAGTGGGGGATCGGCAAGCGCGCGCAGGGGGTGGGAGATTCCACCGCCAACACGGGGACGCTGCTGCTGGTGGCGCTGCGCGAGCGGCAGGTGAGGATCGAGCTGGGCTACGGCACCAACGCCTTCATCACCGCCGCGGAGGCGGGGCGCATCCGCGACGAGGTCATCCTCCCCGCCTTCCGCCAGGGGCAGTTCGGGCCCGGGATCGAGGCCGGTGTGGGGGCGATCGCGCAGCAGTACGCCGGGCGCTTCGGCTTCCAGCTCACGGGCGCCGTCCCCGCGGAACAGCAGCAGCCCGCCACACGGACGGGGCGGCGGGGCGGCGGAATGAGCCCCGGCTTCATCTTCATGCTGCTGATCTTCTTCTTCCTCTTCATGCGCGGGCGCGGCGGCGGAGGGGGCGGCGGAAGGCGAAGGCGCGGCTACGGCGGGCCCGTCATCATCCCCTTCCCCATCGGCGGCGGGTGGGGCGGTGGCGGCTTCGGCGGGGGCGGCGGATGGGGCGGGGGCGGCTTCGGTGGGTTCGGCGGCGGGAGCGGCGGCGGTGGTGGCGGGGGAGGTGAATGGTGAACCCGACGGCGGAGCGGCACTGATGGCAGATGCGATGGAGCGGGCCCACGCCTTCGCGGCGGAGCTCAAGGACGCCTTCGGCGACGACCTGGTGTCGGTGGTCCTCTACGGATCGGCGGCGCGCGGGGAGTACAGAGAGGGAGTGTCGGACCTCAACGTGCTGGTGCTGCTGCGCGGCACGGGGGCGGCGTCGCTGCGGCGCGGATCGGCGCTGGCGCGGCGCTGGGTGGCGGAGCGCAACCCGCCGCCCATGATCCTGGGCGAGGAGGAGTGGCACCGCTCGGCGGACGTCTTCCCCATCGAGTACTCGGACATCCGCGACGCGCACCTGGTGCTGGCGGGCTCCGATCCCGTACAGGGGATCGAGGTGCAGGCCGAGGACCTGCGCCGCCAGTGCGAGCGCGAGATCAAGGGGAAGCACATCCAGCTCCGTGAGCACTTCATGCTTGCGGCCGGCGAGCCGGCGGAGCTGGGGACGCTGCTGGTGAAGTCGTTCCCCACCTTCCTGGTGCTCTTTCGCACGGTGCTGCGCCTGGCCGGCGACCCCGTGCCGCGCGATCCGGAGGAGACGCTGAGGGCGACGGCGGCGCGCGTGGGGTTCGATCCCGCGCCGCTCCTGGAGATCTGGCGTGCGCGGACCGGCGGCGCAAAGCTGAGCCCCGCGGCCGACTCGCCGGTGGTGGCGGGGTATCTGGACGCGGTGGAGCGCGTCGCCGTGTGGGTGGACCGGCTTACGAACGGCGCGTAGGACGCTTTTTGCAGATAGAAACGGGCGCGGTGCACGGGCACCGCCCCGACCCGATTTCCTTGAGAGGACGAGAT
This sequence comes from Longimicrobium sp., assembly GCA_036387335.1. Classification (NCBI taxonomy): domain Bacteria; kingdom Pseudomonadati; phylum Gemmatimonadota; class Longimicrobiia; order Longimicrobiales; family Longimicrobiaceae; genus Longimicrobium; species Longimicrobium sp. Next base: position 15,380 of record DASVTZ010000039.1, on the reverse strand, counting down.
CCGATGCGGCTCGCGAACATTGTGGCAGTGGCGGCGCTGGGCGCGTCGCTTTCCGGGTGCGGCTACAACCGCATCCAGCAGCTGGACGAAACGGTCGAGCAGGCCCGCGCCAACGTCGGCGTGGAGCTGACGGCGCGCAACCAGCTCATCCCCAACATGGTCAAGACCGTGGAAGGCGCGGCGAACTTCGAGCGCGGCACCTTTACGGACGTGGCCAAGGCGCGCAGCGGCCAGGCGGTGGCGCAGGCGCAGCAGGGACTCCAGCAGTCCGCCCAGAAGCTGAACCAGGCGGTGCAGGCCGGCGACGTGGCCGCCATGGCGGCGGCGGACGAGCAGGTGACGCGCCAGATCGGCACCTTCATCAACGTGTCGCGCGAGGCGTACCCGCAGCTCAACGCCACGCAGAGCTTCCGCGGCCTGCAGGACCAGCTCGCCGAGAGCGAGAACCGGATCGCGGTGGCTCGGCGCGACTACAACGGGGCGGTGCGCGAGTACAACACGTACATCCGCCAGTTCCCGCAGGCGATGACCGCCCGCTTCAGCGGCGCCACGCGCAAGGAGCCCTACCGCGAGCCCGCCGGCTCCAACGAGGCCCCCAAGGTGGAGTTCGGCGGGGCCGCGGCACCCGCCGCGCCCCCTGCGCCGTAGCCGTCTTCAAGACTGGACAACAACGGGGCCGCGTCCGATGTGGACGCGGCCCCGTTCTCACCGGGGGGTGAACCCCCCGGCTGGAACCACGCGAAGCCCACTGAAGTGGGCTCGTGCACACGACGGCCAGTCCACCTTCGCGAAACCGAGTCCAATCTCGCATTTGTCGAGTCGGCTTTAGCCGCCTTCCCGTCGTTCCAGCCGGGGGATTCATCCCCCGGAACCCGGCCGCCGCACCCACCTCCGCCACCGGCACCGATTTCCTCCGAGGAGCCTGCGAAGGCAGGCTTCCCGCGGTTGTTGCAGCGGTTTCAACCGCCGGAAAAGGGGTCGACCCCTACTCCCGATCCTTCTCGAACGGCCCCAGGTACACCATCACCGGCGCGTCCAGCGAGCGGGCGGCGGCGTGGAGGCGCTCGGCGGTCACGCGCTGCACGGCGGCCAGCGGGTCTCCGCGCTCGCCCACCAGCGCGCCGCGCGCCAGGGCATCGGCCCGCGCCTCGGGCGAGTCCAGCTCCAGCAGCCGGCGTCCGCGAAAGCGCCGCGCCCGCTCCGTGAACGCCGCCTCCGAGACGGGCGCGCCGGCGTACCCGGCCACCGCCTCGCGCATGCGCGTGCCCCATGCCTCCGCCTCGCGTGGGGGCACGACCAGGTGGATGCGCAGCTCGCCGCCGCCCGCGTGGCGCACGACCTCCACGCCCTGGTCGTACACGGAGCGGCGGCTGGGGCCGAAGCCGACCTGGTCCAGCACGAGGCTTCCCAGCATGCGGATCGACTCCACGTCCGCGCCGGGGCCGAAGCGGTAGCTGGCGGCGACCCAGGCGGTGATGGCGTTGTACTCCGTGTGCACCGCCGTGTCGCCGCGGGTGGGCGGCGGCACCTCGCCGGCGCGCAGGGCGCCGGGCTCCAGGAACGCCAGCACCCGCGCGTCCACGTCGGCGCGCTCCACGGGGCCGACGACGGCGATCACGGCGCGCTCCTGCGAGAAGGCGCGGCGCAGAAACGCCTCCACCGCGGCGGGCTCGATGCGCCCCACCGTCGCGGCCGTCCCCACTGCCGGGCGCCCCCACGGGTGGTCGCGCCCCCACACGGCCGCGTCGACCTCGCGCTTGAGGGCATCGGCGGGGCTGGTCTCGCGCGCCGTCAGCTCGGCCACCAGGGCGGCGCGCTGGCGGGTGATGGCCGACGCCTCCAGCGGATCGCGGAAGAGGGCGACGAGCAGGGTGCGCGTGGCCTCGTCCCACGCATCGGGCGCGGCGGTCAGCGTCATGGAGACGGCGTCCTTGCCCCCCTCCACCCGCAGCCGCGCGCCCAACGAGTCGAGCACGGAAAGGATCGGCGCCACCACGGATCGGGCGGCGAGGTACGCGACGCCTTCTTCCCCCTCCGGCTCGTCGGCGGGGCCGGCGGCCAGGAGCACCTCGACGGTCACCACGGGCGTGCCGGGCTCGGAGCGCACCAGGATGCGGTCCTGCGCGAACACGGGGGCGCACACGAGCGCCGCCGCCAGCGCGAGAACGAGGGCCCGCATCAGTTGGGCACCAGCCGCTGCGGGGCCACGCTCACGGTGACGGGCGTGCCGCCGCGTGCGCCCTCCAGCGCGGCGCGCACGGAATCGACCGTCACCGCGTCCAGCGCGGCGAAGAATCGCTGCGCCGCCTCCCCGCCCTCGCCGCGGTCGGCGAAGGCGCCGAGCACCTCGGCCATGCGCTCCGGCGTGCGGCTGAAGAAGAGGAGGTCGCGCCGCACCCCGGCCGCCGCGTCGCGCACTGCGCCCTCATCCAGCGCCGTCGCGGTCGCCGCCAGCGCGCCGGCCACACTGCGCCGCGCCGCCGCCGCCCGCTCCCCCGTGGTCGCGGCGACGATGGCCAGCGCGTGCCCGCGGTGCGTCCACCAGTGCTCCACCTCGACGGTGGCGTTGGGGATCGTGCGCCGCAGCCGGCTCCTCACCAGCCGCGCGGCCACCGAGAGCGTCGCCGCGTCCGCGTCCGGCGCCGCCACGGCCCACCCCGTCCACGCGCGGCTCGCCTGCGGGGTGTCGGCCGCAAGCGCGGGAGCGGTGTCCACAGGCGTCTCGGGGAGCCGTGCCTCGCCGGCGGCGGGAAGGGAGCGGAGCGCTCGCGCCACCTCCCCCGCATCCACGTTCCCCACGGCGACCACCGAGACGCGCTCCGGCGCGTACATCTCCCCCCACAGCGCATCCAGCGGCGCCGACTCCAGCCGCGCCGCGGACGATGGGGTGCCGGCCGCGGGAAGCTCCTGCGGAAAGATCCCCTGCCGGAGCGCCGCGCGCACGTACGACGCGGCCGTCTCGCGTTCCGCCGCCCGTTCCTGCGAGAGCGCGTTCAGCGCCAGCAGCATCTCGCCCTGCCCGGGCTGTGGCGCGCGCAGTGCGCCCCGCAGCACCCCCGCCAGATACCCGAGCTCCGAAGCGGGCCCGGTCACCAGGTACACCAGCGCGTCGGACGTGCGCGACGCCTGCACGCGCGCCCCCACCCGCGCCGCCTGCTCCTCCATGGCCGGGAGGTGGAGGTGCTGGATCAGGTGCCCAGCCCCCGCGAACCCGCGCGGGTCGTCCGCCAATAGCGAAAGGCGCAGCGCCACCAGCGGCAGCGCCGGCTGCCGGTGCACCGTAACCGCCGGCCCATCCTGCGGCATCGGGGGCGAAGTGGTATCCGCGGCCAGCGCGGCGAGGAGTAAAAGGTTCAGCATCGAAGCCAGGTATTGGAAAAAACGGAAGTGCTAAGTCCTAAGTGCCAAGTGCTGGGTAAAAGCGCACTCACGCACTAACGCACCGCTGTTCAGGACTTAGCACTTAGCACTTAGGACTCTCCGCCCCCAAACTGCCCCCCGCCCCCACATACAGCAAGGAGCGCCCGGAGGCGCTCCTTGAATCCGTCCCGCGCCGTCAGCCCCGGCTCAGTCCGGAATCGCGTCCGCGACGATGAAGTTGAGCGGGTCCACCTGGCGCCCGTTCTGCTCCACCTCGTAGTGAAGGTGCGGCCCGCTGGTCAGCCCGGTGGCGCCCACCTCGGCGATCACGTCGCCGCGCTGCACCATCTCGCCGGTTCGCACGTGCAGGCGCGAGGCGTGGGCGAAGCGGGTGATGTAGCCGTAGCCGTGGTCGATCTCCACCATGTTGCCGTAGCCGTTGGAGCGGTTCCCGGAGAACGTCACGCGTCCCTTCCCCGGCGCGAGGATCGGCTGGCCAATACGGGCGGCGATGTCGATCCCCTTGTGCGGGCGGGTGATGCGGAGCACCGGGTGCGCGCGGGCGCTGGAGAAGAGCGACGACAGGTGGCCGCTGGCGGGGGCGATGGAGGGGGTGCGGGCCATCCGCTCGTTGTTGCTGCGCAGCGCGCCCAGCGCCTCGTCCAGCGATGCCTGCAGCAGCCGCGCACGCCGCGCCAGGACACCCAGGTTTCCTTCCGCGTTCTCCAGCTTGCGCCCCACCCCGGGGTTCACGTGCATCAGCGCCGCGTCCGCCAGCGACGAGCCGGGCCCGCCGATCCCCACCTTCTTCACGTCCTTGTCCAGCTCCGGGAGCCCCGCGATGGTGCGGTACTGCTCGTCCTTGAGGGCAAGCTGGTCGATCGACTGGTTCAGCTCCGCCATCTGCTCGCGCATCTGGTCCACCTCGGCGGCGAGAAGCTGGTTCTCGCGGCGAAGCTGGGCGTTGTGCAGCGAGCGTCCCTGCTTCGCGAAGAAGCCGACGCCGAAGATGGCGAAGAGGAGGACGACGGCGACCGCGCCGGAGATGGCGGTGCGGATGGTCCGGCGGGTGACCTGCCAGGAGAGGACGCGCTCGTTGTCGTGCGGAACGAGCATCAGCGTCCAGCGGGATCGAGGCATGAACTTCGGGCTGCGAGGACTGGTGGACGGAAGGGTCCGATACTGCAAGTTGAAGTCGTGTAGGAGCCTATGATACACGCCCACTTCCCGCGGTGTCAACCTTGTCCGCGCCCCCGCGCCCTGCTCCACGACACTCAACCCGTTGCCACGTAACGGGTTGCGCCAATATCCCCGACAGCGCGTCACACAGAGCCACAGAGGGGCACGGAAAGGAGGGCGGAAGGGTTTCTCTGTGCCTTCGCGGTTCCCTCCGTGTTCTCTGTGTGATGCTTTGGGGTTCTTCGCAGAGCACCTTCGGCAAAGGTCTTGCACCGGCCGGGCGCCCCGCGATCGAGCGCGGAGTAATGAGCGAACTCAGGAGGAGATGGGATGCGAAACGACAGCCTGGAAGGACTTAGAGTAGCGGTGCTCGCGGCGGACGGCTTCGAGCAGGTGGAGCTCACCTCGCCCGTGGAGGATCTGGAGGACCGTGGCGCCGAGGTGGACATCATCTCCATCCACCCGGGGCGCATCCGCGGCGTGAACGGCATGTACCCGGGGAAGAAGGTGAAGGTGAGCTACACGCTGGATGAGATCGGCGTGGAGGACTACGACGCGCTCCTCCTTCCCGGCGGCCTCGCCAACCCGGACGCGCTGCGCCAGAACGAGCGCGTGCTGGACTTCGTCTCCGCCTTCAACTCGCGGGGGAAGCCCATCGCCATGATCTGCCACGCGCCCTGGGTGCCGATCTCGGCGGGGATGGTGTCGGGCCGGCGGCTGACTTCGTGGCCGGGGATCAAGCACGACGTCCTCAACGCCGGCGGGCTGTGGACGGACGAGCCGGTGGTGCGCGACCGCAACTGGGTTTCCAGCCGCGGGCCGCACGACCTGCCGGTGTTCAACCAGGCTGTCGCCGAGCTCTTTGCCGAGCACGTCCCGGTGCACGTGGAGGAAGAGGAAGAGGGCGGATCGCTGGGCGTGGTGGTGGCGGGGGTCGCCGCCGCGGCGGCCGGATACGCCGTCTGGCGCTACCTCCAGGCCCGCGCCGACCGCTACGAGGAGGCGCCCGCGCCGCGCGAGTACACCTCCGCCGCGCCCGCCCCGGTGCCGGCTCCCACCCCCGCGACGGCCGCCGCCCCCATGCCCCCCGTCGCGCCGATGCCGCCCTCCACCCCCGCCGTCACCCCGACCGCGGACGTGGAGCTGGAGCGCGTCGTGATCGTCGGCGACGTGGTGGACCGGTAGCGTCCCGTCGTCCCATTGGAGCACCCCGCCGCCCGTGCCAGGGCGGCGGGGTGCTTCGCGCGCGGGTTGTGGGCGGAGCGCGGGCCGGGGTAGCTTGCGGCCATGGCGATCTCGGAACGCATCTACACCCTGGCCCTCGCAGCGGCGCGCCCTCTCCTCCCGCTCGCCTCGCGCGGAGAGGGAAAGTTGGCGCGCGGCATTCGCGGGCGGCGCGGCGTCCTGCAGCGGATGGCCGCCTGGGGGGATGCGGAACGTGACCCGTCTCGGCCGCTCGTCTGGTTCCACGCGCCGAGCGTGGGCGAGGGGCTGCAGGCGCGCGCCGTCGTGGAGGCGCTCCGTGCCCGCCGCCCCGACATCCAGGTGGCGTACACCTACTTCTCCCCCTCCGCCGAGTCGTTCGCCCGCACCATCGCCGCGGACTTCACGGACTACCTGCCTTTCGACCTGGCGAGCGACGTAGGACGCGCGCTGGACCTGCTGCGGCCGCGCGTGTTCGCCTTCTCCAAGACGGACGTGTGGCCCGTCCTCACGCGAGAGGCGAGCGCGCGCGGCGTGCGGCTGGCGCTCCTGAGCGCGACTCTTCCGGCATCCTCCAGCCGGCTGGGCGGGGTCGCGCGCGCGCTGCTGGCCCCCGCGTACGGGCGCCTGAACATCGTCGCCGCAATATCTCAGTCCGATGCGGACCGCTTCGCCGCGCTGGGCGTGCCTCCCGAGCGGCGCACGGTGATGGGGGATGCGCGCTTCGACCAGGTCTGGGAACGCGCCGCCCGCGTGGACCGCGGCTCTCCGCTCCTGGCGCCGTTCGCGGCATGGCCCGGCCTCACGCTGGTCGCCGGCTCCACCTGGCCGGCGGACGAGGACCACCTCATCCCCGCGCTTGCACGTCTGCGCGCGGACGGGCTCCCGCTCCGCCTCATCCTGGTGCCGCACGAGCCCACGGAGGCGCACCTCGCCCGCACCGAAGCCGCCCTGAGCGCACACGCGCTCCCGCACGTCCGCCTCTCCGCGGTGGAGGCGAGCGCGGAGGTGCCCGCGGTCACGCTGGTGGACCGCGTGGGCATCCTGGGCGACCTGTACGCGCTGGCGGATGTGGCGTACGTGGGCGGCGGCTTCGGCACCGCGGGGCTGCACTCGGTGCTGGAGCCGGCGGCGTTCGGCGCGCCGGTCCTCTTCGGCCCCCGCCACGCCAACGCCCGCGAAGCCGCCGAGCTGGTGGCCGCCGGTGGGGGGTTCGAGGTCACCGGCACCGCGCACCTCGCCGAGACGCTGCGCCGACTGGCCGACCCCGCCGCGCGCCACCCCTCCGGCGCCGCCGCGCGCCGTTACGTCGAAGCCGGCCGCGGTGCTGCCCTGCGCGGCGCGGAGATCATCGAGGGGCTGGTGGGGGCCGGCGGTTGAAACCGCTGCAACAACCGCGGGAAACCTGCCTTCGCAGGTTTGAGGGGGGCGGGATGGGTGCCCGGATCGCCGGGGAATGAATCCCCCGGCTGGAACCACGCGAAGCCCACTGAAGTGGGCTCGAGAAACGCGGCATCCGACCGGGAGTCCGCGAAGGCGGACTTTGTGCGGTTGTTGCCGCGAGTTTACTCGCCCCCGCTGGTGGAACGGGCGCTAGTTCCCGTCCCCGTCGCCGTCCTCCACGCGCTCGCCTTCGGCCTGCGAGGGGCCGCGGCCCTCCTCGTTGCTCATCCCCGCGGCTTCGTCGGTGTTGGTGGGCCGCTCCGGGGCCGGAGCGGCCTGCTCGTCGGCCGTGTGGGGGCTCTTCTCGCTGTAGCGTGGATCCTTGGGCACCGTTCCTCCTCCGTTGTCAGTCGGGCAGCGTCTCGCCACGCGCGGACGAGGCGGCGCGGGTGTCGTCGTCCATCAGGCCGCCCTTGACGGGCGGGGGCACCACGATGCGGTCCTCGGACGGCTCGTGGGTGCGCGGCGGAAGGTTCATGATCCGCCGCAGGTCCGCCTCGTCCACCACCTCCACTTCCAGCAGGCGCTGCGAGAGCACCTCCAGCACCTCGCGGTCCTGCGTCAGGATGCGCCGCACCCGCTCGTACGTCCCGTCGATGAGGCCGCGGATCTCCGCGTCGATGGCGCGGGCGGTCTCCTCGCTGTACGAGCGCTGCGCGGTGCCGCCGTCGGGGCCCTGCAGGAACTGGCTGCGGCGCGGACCGGAAAGGTTCACCGGGCCCAGCTCGCGGCTCATCCCGTACTCCATCACCATGCTGCGCGCCAGCTCCGTCACCCGCTCCAGGTCGTTGCCCGCGCCGGTGGAGATCTCGTTGAAGACGATCTCCTCCGCCACGCGCCCGCCCAGGAGCACGGCGATGCGGTCCATCAGCTCCTGCTTGGTGAGCAGGTAGCGGTCCTCGGTGGGGAGCTGCTGCGTGTACCCCAGCGCCGCCACGCCGCGAGGGATGATGGAGATCTTGTGCACCGGGTCGGCCGTGGGCACGCGCTCGGCGACGATGGCGTGGCCGGCCTCGTGGTAGGCCACGATGGTGCGCTCCTTCTCGTTGATCAGCCGGTTCTTCTTCTCCAGCCCCGCGATGATGCGGTCCACCGCGTCGTCGATCTCCTTGAGCGTCACGGCGGCCAGGTCGCGCCGCGCGGCCAGGAGCGCCGCCTCGTTGAGCAGGTTCGCCAGGTCCGCGCCCACGAAGCCCGGGGTGCGCCGCGCGATCTTTTCCAGGTTCACGTCCTCGCCCAACTGCACGTCCTTGGCGTGGATGCGCAGGATCTCAAGCCGGCCGTTGACGTCGGGTCGGTCCACCAGGATCTGCCGGTCGAAGCGGCCTGGGCGCAGCAGCGCGGGGTCCAGGATCTCCGGGCGGTTGGTGGCGGCCATGATGATGACGGCCATGCGCGGGTCGAAGCCGTCCATCTCCACCAGGAGCTGGTTGAGCGTCTGCTCGCGCTCGTCGTTGCCGCCCAGCACGCCGCCCGGGCCGCGCGCCTTCCCCAGCGCGTCCAGCTCGTCGATGAAGATGATGCACGGCGACTGCGCCTTGGCCTGCGCGAAGAGGTCGCGCACGCGCGCCGCGCCCACGCCCACGAACATCTCCACGAACTCGGCGCCGCTGATGGAGAAGAAGGTGACCCCCGCCTCGCCGGCAACCGCGCGGGCCAGGAGCGTCTTCCCCGTCCCCGGGGGGCCCACCAGGAGGACGCCCTTGGGGATCTTGGCGCCCAGCTTGGCGAACTTCTCCGGGTGCTTGAGGAACTCCACCACCTCGTACGTCTCCTGCTTCGCCTCGTCCACCCCCGCCACGTCGTCGAAGGTGACGCCCGTCCCCTCCTCGCCCACGATGCGCGCGCGGCTCTTTCCCACCGTGAGCACCCCCTGCGTGGGGTTCATGCGGCGGGTGAAGAAGGTGAAGAGCCCCACCAGCACCAGCAGGGGAAGGAAGAGCATCACCAGCCCCGTCCAGCGGGAGGGCTGCTCGTACTCGTAGCGCACCCCCGCCTGGTCCAGGATCCCAGTCAGCGTCTCGTCCTCGCCCACGATGCGCTCGCTGCGCCACACCACGCGCCCCTTGGGGCCCACGGAGTCGCGCGGAACGGCGGTGATGGCGGTGGTGCTGAGGGTGGCGCGCGCCACCTGTCCCTGGCGGATGCGGCCCTTGAGCTCGCTGTACCCCAGGTCGGTGGGGCCGCGGTTGGTGAACAGGTTGACCGCCAGCAGCCCGGCCAGGACGAGCAGGAGGAGGGGCCCGATGCCGAAGCCTGTGCGCCGCGGATCGAACCCGCCGCTCTTCGTCCGCCGGTCGTTGCCTGCTTTCCGGCGTTCGTTGGGAACGTTGGGAGGAGTTGCCATGGCGCCGGCCGGGCGCAAGAGGCAGGCCACCCGCGGAGACGCAGAAGATTCAGCGGAGAACTGCAACTGCATGGCTCACACAGAGACACAGAGACACAGAGAGAGAACCACAAAAGTTTCTCTGGGGTGTTCGATTTCCTTGGGTGGCGTTTGTGTGATGCTTTTCGCTTTTGCTTTTCTCTCTGTGCCTCTGTGTCTCTGTGTGAGGCCGCTGTTGCCGTTCAAACGAAGACGGCCAGACACCGGAGCTTCCGATGTCTGGCCGCCATCACGCCCGAGGCGCGGTGGGCGCTACTGCTGGTTGCCCCCGCCGCTGCCGCCGCCGCCGTTGCTGGCACGGCCCGCGCGTACGCCGGACACGAACGCCGCCCCGCCGAGCGCCACCAGCCCCGCCAGCCCCGCCGTGCGCACCAGCGACACGCGGTTGACGCTCACGGCCGCCGCGTTGCTCCGCGGCACCCGCACCGTCTCGCCGTTGGCCGCGTGCTCGAAGCCCGAGCGCGTGGTGGCGCTCAGCGCGGAGAGCACGATCTGCGAGCTGTCTTCCGTCACCACCTCGCCGATCAGCGACACCACGTCGTTGGCGGTCAGCTCGCCCAGCTTCACCACCTGCGGCTCGCGGAGCTGCACCCGCACGCGGGCGCCCGGCCGCGGCGCCACGCCGTTCGCAGGCGCGTACGCGAAGCACCCGTTGAGAAAGGACAGCGAAAGGAGGAGCGCCGCCACCGGCCGCACCATCCGCTTCTGTCGCAGGAGCATGGTCACTCGACCTCCCTTTGCCCGCTCGTGAGAAAAAGTCCCGGGCGACGAAACGTCGCCCGGGACCCCGGCAACCTGCGTGCCGGCTACAGACCGTGCCGCCGGGCTCCCCTGGCCGCGCGCCCCGTGAGGCGCGCGTCCAGAATCACCCGCCGGATCAGGACCCGGGGCAGGGAGTCGGGTCGTTGGCGTTGCGCCGCGGCTGCTGGTCCGGCGGCGGGATGTTCGGGTTGGTCTGGCGCTCCTGCTGGCCGTAGAACAGCCGCCCCGGAACCGCCTTGTTGTTGTACGTCGTCAGGCTCGGAAGGCAGGTGCGCTTGTAGTCGTTGTAGACTTCGATGTTCAGGAAGTTGGCGATGTACTTCTGGGTGATGATCTCCGTCAGAAGCGCATTGCCCGACAGCGCGTCCACCTGGGCCGACGTGGGGTTCGTGATCGTCACGCCCGACTGGGCCGCGGCGCAGGCGATCCCGGCCTTCAGCGCGTTGCGCGCCGGGGTCGTGTTCCCCAGGCGGAACTCCGCCTCGGCCAGAATGAACTGGTTCTCCGCGCAGGTCACCATCGGCTGGCGATAGTCCGCCGCGCCCGCGCCCTCGGTGTTCAGCACCGACGCGGACTGGTTCGCCTCACCCGCGCGCGAGCCCACGTAGTTGTTGCCCGACACCGGCTCGAAGTACACGGCCAGGCGCGGGTCGTTGCGGGTCTTGAGCAGCTCCACCAGGTGGTTGCCCGCCGCAAGGTAGCCGGCGCGCTCGTCGAAGAACTGGTAGAAGAAGTTCGCCTCGGAGCTGGTCTCGGTGTGGAACGCGCGCCAGTCGCCCGACGCGCTCTGGATGCCCGCCAGCGCCTCGGCGCGCGCCTTGGTGATGCAGTTGCCGCCGCACGCGGTGGCCGCCATCGTCGCCGAAGCGCCGCCGGCGAGCTGCGCCTCGACCCAGTGCATGTAGTAGCGGGCCTTCAGCGTGTGCGCGGCCGCCACCCAGCGCGGCCGGCTTCCGCCGTAGATCAGGTCCACCGCCGAGAGCTGCGTGTAGAACGCCGACGCGCCGCCCGTGGGCGCGGTCGACAGGCTGGTGATCGCCTGGTCCAGCAGCGCCTGCACGTCCGCGTACACCTGCGCCTGCGGGTCGAGCGGCGCCGGCGTGCCCTCCACCAGGGCCCCACGGTACGGAAGGTCGCCGAAGATCGACGCGCCCATCCCGATCAGGTACGCCTCGTGGATCGAGAACAGCGCCGAGCACTGCGCGCAGCCCACCGAGTCGCCGATGGCGCGGGCGCGGCGGATGTCCACCAGCCCGCCGCCCGTGTAGAGCGAAGCGAACTCGCCGTCCGCGTCTTCCTCGGTGATGTCGTACCGGTCGAGGAGGGCGAACTGCCGGTCGGTGCCGGCCAGCTGCTGCGTCCACACCGCGGCCGTACGCGCGAGCTGCCCCTCGGCCACGAGGAACGAGTTCACCTGCGTCGACACGAACAGGCTGGGCAGCGTCGGCTGGGTGATGATGTTGGGGTCGGCGTCGGAGATGTCGATGAAATCGCATCCTCCGAGGGAGCCGACCAGGAGGGCCGCCGCGATCGCGCGGCCCTTCCAGGTACGGTTCTTCATGTGCGATAGCTCCTTGCTAGACGCGTCAGCGGTTCAGGTTGACCGAGATCACGTACGAACGCGTCTGCGGATTGTTGAAGTAGTCGAGCCCGCGGCCGTTGCGCTCGCCCACCAGGTTCGACTCCGGGTCGATCCCGGTGTAGTCGGTCCAGGTGCGCAGGTTGCGCCCGCTCAGGGTGATGTCGGCCGAACCGATCCCCATGCGGCTGAGCCAGCCCTGGTCCAGCGTGTACGAGATGGAGACGTCGCGCAGCTTCACGAAGCTCCCGTCCTCGATGAACTGCGAGAACGGACCGGTGAACCCGCTGCCGATGCCGCCCTGCTGCCACGTGGCCCAGTTCAGCGGAACCACCTGGCCGGCGCCCGGGCCCGCCACGTCCGGCTTGGTGCCGTTGGCCAGCGCGAAATCGCCGAAGGCGGCCTTGAAGCCCTCGCCCTGGAAGGGGATCGTCTCTTCGCTGGTGCCGAAGAAGTACAGTGCGCCCTTGGTGCCGTTCCACACGTCGCCGCCGTGGCGGATGTCGAACAGCGCGGAGAGGCGGAGGTTGGTGCCCAGCGTGAAGCTGTTGCGGATGCTGGCCATCCAGTCCGGGTTCGGATCGCCCGCCACGCGCGACACGTCGTCCGTGATGGGGAAGCCGTCCTCGCCGATGTACAGCGCGCCCGGCTTGGCGTTCGGGTACAGCTGGTCGATGTTCTCGCCGTCGATCAGCGACCCGCGGCCGAAGCGCACGAAGTCCTGGCCGAAGAACACGCCGAAGGGGTTGCACCCCTTGGTGCCCGCGGCGCCCGGCGCCACCAGCGACACCGTGGAGCCCGTGAAGCCGTCCAGCGAGAGCTCCTCGGTGCCCGGAAGCGCGGTCACGCAGGTGCGGCTGCGGGTGTAGGTGCCGTTCACCGTCCAGCCGAAGCGGCGGCTCTGCACCGGGGCCACGTCGAGGGTGGCTTCCCAGCCGCTCCCCTCGAACTCGGCCACGTTCGCGTACTCCTGCACGCGGCCCAGGCTGTACGCCGTGGGCACCGGCAGGATCACGTCCTTGGTCTTGTTGGTGTAGTACGTGAGCCCGGCGGACACGCGGCGGCCGAAGAAGGCCAGGTCGCCACCGATCTCGGTCTCCGTCTTCACCTCGGGGGTGATGTTCGGGTTGCCGCGCAGCGACTGCGTGAAGATGCCGGTGAGCCCGTTGTACACCGAGTTCAGGCCGTTGCCCTGCACGTAGCCGTCGATGAAGGCGCCGGTGGTGTAGCCGCTGGTGTTGGAGAACACCGGCGGCTGGCGGCCCACGCGGCCCCACGAAGCGCGCAGCTTGCCGAAGTCCAGCCAGCTCACGTTGTCGAACGCGCCCAGCTTGGTGAACGCCCAGCTCACGCCGACGCTCGGGTAGAAGAAGCGCTTGCCGTCGCCGCCGAACGTCGAGGAGCCGTCCATACGGCCGGTGGCCGTAAGGGTCAGCTGGTCCGCGAACGTCGTCTCGCCGGTGGCGAAGTAGCCGTCGGTGCGGCTCTCGTACTCGAACTCGTCCGGAATGCGGTCGACGCCGAAGTCCGACTGCTGCGTGCCCGGGAACAGGTTCGTCGTCGTCAGCAGGTTACGGCTGTACTGTTCCTGGTTCAGGTTCTGCCCCACCGTGAGGCTTCCCACCAGGTTGCGCCCCAGGGTCCCGCTCGCCGTGGCGGACAGGTTGGAGTCGAGGATCAGGTCGTTGAACGTGGCCGTGATCACCCGCCCGGTGGAGAACGAAGCCGAGCTGTTGGGCATGTACGACAGCTGCTCGTCGGAGTAGTAGTCCACGCCGAGCACGTAGTTCACGCGCAGCCACGAGGCCGGGGTGTAGTCCAGCCCGACGTTGCCCATGGTGCGGCCGACTTCGCTCCAGTTCTGCCCCGCCTGGGCGACGAAGAACGGGTTGTCGTACAGCGACGACTGGTTGATGTCGGTGGGGTTCGGGCGGCGGTACGACCGCTGGAGCCCCGTCTCCGGGTTCACGTAGCACGGCTGCCCCGCCTTGAGCTGCGACGACGGCAGGCAGTTGTTGAACTCCGGCGGCGTGCGCAGCGCGCCCAGCAGGATGCCGCTGGTGTTGGAGCCCTGCTGCACCAGGTCGGCCTCGGTGCGGGCGTACGCGATGTTGCCGTTGATCTGCAGGTCGCTGAACAGCGCGTGCGACCCCTTGAGGCGCACCGAGTTGCGCGCGAACGCCGAGTTGCCGCGCAGCGTGCCGTCCACGCTGTTGCGGCCCACGCTCATGAAGTACGTGGTGCGCTCGCTGCCGCCGGACACGGTGAGGTTGTTCTCCATCCGGGTGCCGGTCTCGTACAGCTCCTCCGCGTGGTCGAACGTCTCCACGCCCGTCAGCGGGCGGCCGAAGCTCGCCGTGCTCTGGAACGTCGAGTCGCGGAACACGGTGCGCGCCTGGTCGAACGAGGCGAAGTTGGTGCCGAAGTCGGCGTTCAGATCGCCGATCGTCTCGTACAGCGGGATGTACGCGAGGTACGAGAGCCCGCGCCCGTTGGTGCGCTGAAGCCCCGGAAGCTGCGACACCTGGTCGCGGCCCGCCGTAAGGCTGTACGTCACCTGCGTGCGGCCGGCGCGGCCGCGCTTGGTGGTGATCAGCACCACGCCGTTGGCGCCGCGCGACCCGTAGATGGCCGTGGCCGCCGCGCCCTTGAGGATCTGGACGTTCTCGATGTCGTTCGGGTTGATGTCCGTGGCGCGGTTGGACGTCGCCGTGCCGGACACGCCGAAGCTGGACGGCTCCACCGAGTTCGACGAGTTGTCGATGGGCGTGCCGTCAACCACGAAGAGCGGCTGGGTGCCGCCCACGATGGAGGCGGCCTCGCGGATGCGGATGTACGTGCCCGCGCCCGGGTCGCCGGAGGAGCTGATGACGTTGACGCCCGGCGCCTTGGCCGCCAGCGCCGTCACGATGTTGGGCTCGTTGGACTGCGTGATCTCCTCGGAACGGACCGTGGAGATGGCGGTGGTCACGCGCTCGCGGGTGGTGGCCGTACCCTGGCCCGTCGCCACGATCCCCTCCAGCTGCAGCACGTCGGCGCCGAGCTGGAAGTTCTGCGTGAGGCTGGCGCCCGGCGAGAGCGTCACGGTGCGCGAGGACGAAGCGAGGCCCACGCGCGAAGCGGTGATCGTCACCTGCCGCGCCGACTGCAGGCGCGACGCGGGAACCACCAGGCGGTACGTGCCGTCAGCGGCCGTGGTGGTGCCGGCTGCGAGGGCGTTGATGCGTACGGTCACGGCGCTTTCGGGAGCGCCCGCCGCGTTGGTCACACGTCCGGTCACCGTTGCCGGCTCCTGAGCCGTCAGCGGAGTGGACGCCGTGGCCGCGGCGACTACCGCCGCAAAGAGCCAACGGACTTGTTTCATGCACGACCTCCGGGAGCTTGCCGGCACCTCGCCGGCAGTCGGTGGATACGGGCCGGCGTGCGCCGGGCTCCGTTGGGACTTCCCGCTTGCCTCCGCCGGGCGAT
>DASVTZ010000038.1 GCA_036387335.1 Longimicrobium sp. | reverse complement strand
CCCCAAAACTACCTGGGGGAGGGGCGGTGGCATGGATCTGCCCGCAACCCACGGATCCCGTAGGGGCGCGATTCATCGCGCCCGTGCCCCGCGTTGCTCCGCCGCCCGCCTATCGCACCCGCCACCGGTAGGGGCAGACCTGCGTGTCTGCCCATCCTCGCCCCCGCCCCAACGCCCGCTGGTTGCACCGATCCTCGTAGGGGCCGCCCCACGTGGCTGCCCGTGCCCGCCCCGTCCCCGAACCTCGTGCGCCGCCCTCACCCCTCCGACGCGTACCCCTCCACCTCCGCGCCATCCGCCCCGAACGCGATGGTTTCGGCGTACTCGAAACCCAGCTTCCGCAGGACCTTTACGGAATCGGCGTTACCGGGGGAGACGATGGCGAGGACGCGCGTCAGGCCAAGGGTGCGGCGCCCGTAATCGAGGACGGCGGCGGCGGATTCGAGCGCGTAGCCCCGGCCGCGGAACTCGGGGAGGAAGGCGTAGCCAATGTCCGCGTCCTCGAACTGCTCGCGGCGGAGGAGGCCGCACATCCCCACGGGCTCGCCGGTCTCCTTCAGCGCCACCAGGTACAGGCCATGCCCGTGCGCCGCGTAGCTCGCGATCGGTCCGCGCTCCAGGTACGCCGCCGCATCCTCCTCAGTCCGCACCCCGCGGTCGCCGATGTTGGCGATGAACGAGGGATCGTTGAGAAGCCGCAGGATGAACGCGGTGTCATCGGCGGTGAAGTGGCGGACCGACAGGCGAGCGGTTTCGAGGATGATCGTCACGCGGAACTCCGGGTTTCGGCACGCACAGTTAAAACATCATCACACAGCGACACAGAGGGGCACGGAAAGGAAAGCGAAAAGGGGTCCTCTCTGGCTTGCCGTTCCCTCTGTGCCCTCTGTGTGATGCTTTTCACCCGTCGTCGCGCCGCGCCTCCAGCGGGGTGACGGGCCCATCCGCGGGCGGGGCGGACGGCGTGGCTTCGGGGCCGACGGCGGGCGCGACGGCGGCGCGCTCGTCTTCGAGGGTGGCGAAGCGGTGCTCCCACTGGCGCATCATGCGCACAAAGGAGTGCGCCACGTCCGGGTCGAACTCGGTGCCGGCGCGCTCCTCGATGTACTCGAGCACCGCGCCCGACGACCACGCCGCGCGGTACGGACGGTGGGTGCGCAGCGCGTCGTACACGTCGCAGACGTGGGCGAGGCGGCTGGCGGAGTGGCAGGTGCGGCAATAATGGAGCGACGGGTAGCCCCCGCCGTCGTGCATCAGGTGGTGCTCGTAGGCCACGATGGCGGCCATGTCCAGGTTCTTTTCCGAGTCCAGGATGATGCGCGCGCCCTCCACCGGGTGGGCGTTGATGATGGCGCGCTCCTCGGGGCTCAACTTCCCCGGCTTGTTCAGGATGTCGCTCGGGATGCGCACCTTGCCGATGTCGTGCAGCAGCCCCGCCACCCCGAACGAGCGGATGTCGCCCGCCTGATACCCCAGGAACTCGGCCATCGCCATGGTGAGCACCGACACGTTCATCGAGTGCGTGGTCGTGTACTCGTCGTGGTTGCGCAGGCGCAGCAGGGGGAGGATGATCTGGCTGTCGCCGTGCATCGCCACCGAGAGGGAGCGCACGACGGCCTCCGCCTCGGCCAGCGGCACGGGTCGGTCGTGCTCCACCTCGTCGTGCATCCAGCGGATCGCCTGCACCTCGTCAGCCAGCGAGTAGTCGAGCGCGGCGGTGCGGGGCTCGGGCGCTTCCATCTCGCCGCGGATGCCCACGGAGCCGAAGCGGATGCGCGTGCGGCGGAGCTGGTTGATCTCCGGCGAGTCGGTGGAGCCGACCGTAAGGCGCGCCAGGATCTCCTCCAGCACACCCTCCAGCTCGTCGCGCGTCACCTCGTCGTCCAGCTCCAGCCGCTGCACGCCCACGGACACCAGCCGCGCGCTCCACTCCCACCCGCGCATCTCGCGCAGCGGCTCGCTTCCGTGCACCACCTCGTCACCCAGGAAGGTGAAGATCTGCTTCGTGGAGACGGACTGGAGGTCGGCGAGGCCGGCGTAGGCGACGTCGAGCGCGCGCTCGCGGGCGGGGTGGCCCTCCTGGTACAGCGCCATCGTGGCCAGCGCCTGGGCGAAACCGGCCAGGAAGCGTGCGGCGTCGCTCATCGCGCCTCCCTGCGCGTCAGTGCGGCGCGGATGACTTCAGGGTCGGTGGAGCGCAGGGCGATCTCCAGGAAGGTGGCGGCGGCTGGATGATCCGCCCAGCCGGTGGCGAGGGCGGCGAGGGCGGCCTGCATGTGAGGCGACGGCGGCGCGAGGCGCGGCTTCCGCAGCCATCCGCGTCCCCCGTCCACCAGCCGGAGGAGCGTCTGCACGGCCGCGGGCTCGCGGGCGCCGCCCAGCACGCGGATGGCCAGGACGCGAAGCTCGGGGTCGGTGGCGGCATCGTCGGCGCGGCGGCAGACGAGGGGGAGGACGGCGGGCGGGCAATCGCTGCCGCACTCGGCCAGCGCGCTGCGGTTGACCTGCTCGTCCGCATCCACGAGAGCGAGGCTCAGGGCGCGGGCCCGCTCGTCGGGGACGCGGAAGGCGAGCTTGAAGGCCTCGCGGCGCACCCGCGGGTCGTCGTGGCGCAGGAAGGGGGCGGGGGAGAACCCGGCCGGCCAGGGACCCGCATCCTGTAGGATCACCAGCAGGTTGCGGATGACGAACCAGCGCTCGTCGTCCAGCCGCCGCACCGCTTCGCCCGCGGCAGGCGCACCCATCCGCCCCACCCGGTCGAGCGCGGCGCGGCGCACGACGCGCAGCTCGCTCGCCGCCATCTCGTCCATCAGCGGCGCGATTGCGCCGGCGCCCATCCGCTCCACGAGCCGGTCCAGCGCCGCGCTCCCCTCCGGCCCGGCGGCCAGGAGGGCGCGGACGCTCTCCGGCGTGCTGACGAAGTCCCACGCGGCGGCGGCGAAGTGCGAGCCCTCGGGGGCGGTGTCCAGAAGCGCGAGCAGGGCGGGGAGCTCGCCGCCGGCCATCATGCGCGAGAGCGCGGCCCAGGCCGTCGTGCCGGCGGTATCCACCTCCAGCGCCGTCTGCACCATGCGCAACGGCGCCGGGTCGTTGGGGCCGGGCAGTACAGCGGTCCCGGTGGCGCTGCGCGACAGCCGGTCCAGCGTCTCCGAGTACGCCTCGGGATTCGGATCGGGGAGCGTCCATCCGCCCACCAGGAGCTGTACCTGCTCGCGCAGCTCCCTCTCCGCCACCATGCGCACGGGCCCGCCCGAGCGCTCGGCGTGCGCCGCGAGCTTGGAAAGGAGGCGGAGGAGGGAGTGCGAGATGGTCTGCTCGCTCGCGCCGGCGGCGGCTTCCACCAGCTTGACCACCGCCTCGGCCGCGAAGCCGTGCGACGCGTTCAGCAGGAAGCGGCGGCGCTGGACCTCGTCGCCACCCATCTCCACGAGGCGGCGGAGCGCGTCCGGGTGGAGGCCGGCGATCATCTGCGAGAGGCGGCGCCGTACCTCGGGCGCGCCGCGCTCGTCGCCATGCCGCAGCTCGTCCGCGAGCTGGAGGAGGTAGCCGACGATCACCTGGTCGTAGGCCACCGCGTGCGCCTCGCGGTTGATGGCCTCGGCCACCGCGGAGGGCTCGGGCGATGCCTCCTCCTCCTCGTCGCTCTCCACCGCCGCGCGCGCCAGCCCGATCCACAGCCGCGCCGCCCGCGGGTCCTCGGACGCGCCCGCCTCCGCCTCGCCCGAGAGCTCGAGCTGGGCGTAGGAGAGCGGGTGCAGGCGGATGGAGCCCCACGACGGCGCCTCGCCCTGCGCGGGGAGCGCGGGACCGCTGACCTCCGCCTCCGACGATAGGAGGGCGAGGAAGGCGCTCACCTCTTCCGCGCGGGCGCCGCGGCCCATGGTCACGGCGCCCACGCGGTGCCGGTGGAGGCGCCCCGCCAGCCCGCTGAGCACCGGGTTGTTGGGATCGGTCGCCACCCCCTCGATCACGAGCTGCTGCCGCGCCACGCCGAACGACACGGAGTCGCGGTCCAGGAACAGCCCGTCCAGCCTGCGCATCACCGCGTCGGCGCTGCGCACGAGGAAGGGGTGCCCGGCCGGGTACACGCCGTGGCTCTGCAGGGCGATCGCCAGCTCGATCAGGAAGTTCGCCAGCTCGCGCGGAAGGGCAACCTTTTCGGCGGATGGGGCGGGTGTGGAAGGTACGGCCATGCGGAGGACGAGGGGCGGATCAGCGTGCGGGGAGCGGAATGTTCGTGCCTCGCGCGCCTCCACGCAACCCGCGTTTGAACCAGGCCTACCGCAAAAAAACCCGCGGAGACACAGAGATGCGGACGAAAGGAGTGGTTCCCAATCCGCGCCTCCGCGTCTCCGCGTGAGACAAGCTGTTTTCGCGCGTCAGCGGCCGAGCGCCTTCATGGCGGATTCTGGATAGCGCGTCCCTGCCGCGACTCCCTGCGGCGCCATCGCGTCGATGCGCGCCAGATCGTCCAGGGTGAGCTCGACGCGGATGGCGCCCACGTTCTCCTCCAGGTACTTGCGGCGCTTGGTCCCCGGGATCGGCACCATGTCCTCCCCCTGCGCCAGCACCCACGCGAGGGCGAGCTGCGCGGGCGTGCACCCGCGGGTCCGCGCCATCTCCTCGATGCGCGCCACCAGCTCCAGGTTTCGGGCGAAGTTCTCCCCCTGGAAGCGCGGGGAGTGGCGGCGGTAGTCGTCTTCGGGGAGGTCGTCGATGGTGCGGAAGCGCCCCGTCAGGAAGCCGCGCCCCAGCGGGCTGTACGGCACGAACCCGATCCCCAGCTCGCGCACCGTCGGGAGGATCTCGTCTTCCGGCTCGCGGCTCCAGAGTGAGTACTCGGTCTGCAGGGCGGCGATGGGGTGCTCGGCGTGGGCGCGGCGGATCGTCTCCGGTCCCGCCTCGGAGAGCCCCAGGAAGCGCACCTTGCCGGCTTCCACCAGCCGCGCCATCGCGCCCACCGTCTCCTCGATCGGGACGTCGGTGTCCACGCGGTGCTGGTAGTAGAGGTCGATGTGGTCGGTGCCGAGGCGCTTGAGGCTCGCCTCGCACGACCGGCGCACGTACTCCGGGCGTCCGTTGATGCCGCGGAACGCCGGGTCCTCCGAGCGGACGATGCCGAACTTTGTGGCGATCACCACTCGGTCGCGCCGGCCGCGGATGGCCTTCCCCACGAGCTCCTCGTTGGTGAAGGGCCCGTAGATGTCCGCCGTGTCCAGCAGCGTCACGCCCAGTTCCAGCGCGCGGGCGATGGTGGCGAGCGACTCGTCCTCGTCGCCCTCGCCGTAGAACTCCGACATCCCCATGCACCCCAGCCCCAGCGCCGACACCCGCAGGCCCCCGCTCCCCAGCGCACGCTCTTCCATCGTCCCCCTCCCGGTTCCACTCGCCGACCGCGATCACGAAGGCGGGAACGTAAGTGCAGCGTGGGATTGGTGCCAAGGGCGGGTTGTAGCCGGCGGTTGAAACCGCTGCAACAACTGCGGGAAACCTGCCTTCGCAGGTTTGGCGGGCGGGGTGGTGCCGGCTCACATTGGCCCGGCCCCGCAACCGGGGGATAAATCCCCCGGCTGGAACTACGCGAAGACGGCTGAAGCCGGCTCGTACGCGCCAGCACCGCCGCACCCCCGCACC
>DASVTZ010000037.1 GCA_036387335.1 Longimicrobium sp. | reverse complement strand
GTGTGCAGCGACTGCGTGCCGCCCAGCACCGCCGCCATCGCCTGGTAGGCCACGCGCACGATGTTGTTCTCCGGCTGCTGCGCCGTCAGCGTCACGCCGGCCGTCTGGGCGTGGGTGCGCAGGCGCCAGCTCTCCGGGTTCCTGCTCCCGTACTTGTCGCGCAGGTGGCGCGCCCAGATGCGGCGGCCGGCGCGGAACTTGGCGATCTCCTCGAAGAAGTCGTTGTGCACGTCCCAGAAGAAGGAGAGCCGCGGCGCGAAGTCGTCCACGTCCATTCCGCGCGCCACCCCGCGCTCCACGTACTCGAAGCCGTTGCGCAGCGTGTAGGCGAGCTCCTGCACCGCCGTGGCGCCCGCCTCGCGGATGTGGTAGCCGCTGATGGAGATCGGGTTGTACTTGGGCGCGTTCTTCGACGCCCACTCGAACATGTCGATCACCAGCCGCAGCGCCGGCTCCGGCGGGTACACCCACGCGTGCTGCGCCTGGTACTCCTTGAGGATGTCGTTCTGTACGGTGCCGCGCAGCTTGTGGAAGGGGACCCCCTGCTTCTCGGCCGCCACCATGTAGAAGGCGAAGAGGATGATGGCCGGGCCGTTGATGGTCATCGACACCGAGACCTGGTCCAGCGGGATCCCGGCGAAGAGCGTCTCCATGTCGTCGAGCGACGAGATGGCCACGCCGCACTTCCCCACCTCGCCCAGCGAGCGCGGATGGTCGCTGTCGTAGCCCATCAGCGTGGGGAAGTCGAAGGCCACCGAGAGCCCCGTCTGCCCGCGCTGCAGCAGGAAGTGGTAGCGCTCGTTCGTCTCCTCGGCGGTGCCGAAGCCGGCGAACTGGCGCATCGTCCAGAAGCGCGTGCGGTACATGGTGCCGTACGGGCCGCGCGTGAAGGGGAACTCGCCGGGGAGCCCCACCTTCTCGTTGTAGTAGCGCGCCTCCTCGGGCGACGGCTCGGGGCGGTCCAGCGGGGTGTAGAGCGGCTCCACCTCCACCCCGCTCACGCTGGTGAAGCTGTCGTCGCGCTTGGCGGCTCGCTCGTAGGCGCCCTCCCAGGCGGCCAGCCCGCTGCGCAGGGATTCCAGCTCCCGCTCCTTCTGGCGGATCTGCTCCAGGAGGTCGGCCGGCGGCACGCGCTGCTCCACTACGCTCATGATCTCTCTCCCCTACCGGGTTGGCACCCCAAGTTCCCCTACGATCCGCTCCGCCACGGTGTACGGCGAGTCGGTCCCCGCTTCCAGGGCGGCGAGGGAGGCGCGGAGGATCTCGTCGCCCTGGCCCCGCTCCCACACCAGACGCTGCAACCGCCGCTCCACCACGGCGCGCACCCGCTCCGCCAGGCGGCGCTGGCGCCGGCGCGAAAGCTCGCCCGACTCATTCAGATACCCCTGATGGCGGTCCAGCGTTCGCTGCAGCTCGTCCAGCCCTTTGCCGTTCTGCGCCACGGTGCGGATGACGGGGATCGCCCACCCGCCCTCGTCGCGCGCGTGGGCCTGCAACCCTTCGCGGGCGTGCTTCTGCACCGTCTTCAGCGACACGCCGTGGTGCCCCGCCGAGGCCGGCATGTCGCCCAGCCGCATGTGGAGCATCACCTCGATCTCCTGCGCCAGCTTGTCCGCCCCGGGCCGGTCCGCCTTGTTGATGACGAAGACGTCCGCGATCTCCATCAGCCCCGCCTTCATGGCCTGGATGGAGTCGCCGCTCTCCGGCACCAGCACGACGACGCTGGTGTCCGCCGTCCCCGCGATGTCCAGCTCCGTCTGTCCCACCCCCACCGTCTCCAGGATGACGCGCACGAAGCCGAAGGCGTCCAGCAGGTCGGCGACTTCCTTGCTGGTGGTGGCCAGGCCGCCCAGCGCGCCGCGGGTGGCCATGGAGCGGATGAACACCCCCGGGTCGGTGGAGATGTTGTTCATCCGGATGCGGTCGCCCAGCAGCGCGCCCCCGGTAAAGGGCGACGACGGGTCCACGGCCACGATCCCCACCCGCTCTTCGCGCTCGCGGTACATCATGGCGAGCTTGGAGGTGAGGGTCGATTTTCCGGCGCCCGGCGGCCCGGTGATCCCTATGCGCTGCGCGCGCCCCAGATCCGCGTGCAGCTCGTGCAGGAGCCGCTCGAAGCCGGGGCGCGTGTCCTCCACCAGCGAGATGGCGCGGGCCAGGGCGACGCGCTGCCCCGCCCGGAAGCGCTCCAGAAGCTCCTGGTGCGGCGAAGCCTTGATCGTTTCGGTCATGGGGCGAAAGGTGCCCCGCGCGCGGGGGGGATGTCAAGCGGCCGGGCTTGCTTTGCGGGGCTCGTGTGACGGCGCCGCGCACTCATCGGAACGCTTCTCGTGAAGAGGCGCGGAGAGGCTCGGTGCTGCCGCGGTGCCGCCCTTCGTTGCCAGGAATGGTGTGCGGGTTCCGCTCAGTGGCGCGTTATGCATGGTATTGCCGTTTTCGAGCGGAGGCGATTTCAGCCTTTCGCGCGGCGCTTTCGAAGATGATCTTGCTGGCGTAGTCCCGTGGCTCCGCGCAATGCGGGCCCCGCCGCCCACCGCCCGGTGCGCGGCGTAGCAGTCCCGTCCGGAACTCCTACCTCTGCTCCTGGAGGCACCCCTTGAACAACCGTCTTTCCTCGACCCTTGCACGCACGGCGGCACGGCTGGCGGCCGGCATCGTCGCCGTCCTGTCGCTGGCGTCGTGCGACACCACCGAACCGCGGCCCCGGGTCGCGGCGCGGATGGACATCGTCTCGGGCAACGGCCAGGAGGGCCGCGCGGGCGCCGAGCTCGCCAACCCGCTCGTGGTGAAGGTGACCGACGACCGCGGCCGTCCGGTGCGCGGCCAGACCGTCAACTTCCGCGTCCTGTCGGGCGGCGGCAGCATCTCCACGGGCACCGCGCAGACCGACGACCAGGGGCAGATCCAGGCACGGTGGACGCTCGGGAACTCCACCGCGGCGGCCGACAGCCAGCGGGTGGAAGCGCGCGCGGTGGATGCGTCGGGCGCGACGCTGGCCTCCGCTACGTTCAGCGCCATCGCGCGCCCCGACGCCCCCGCCGGGTTCACGGCGGTGGGCTCCACCACCCGCAGCGGCACCGCGGGCTCGGTGATCCTGGACTCGCTCGCCGTGCGCGTGACCGACCGCTTCGGCAATCCCATCCCGAACGTGGACGTGACGTGGTCGGCCACGAGCGGCGGCACCGTCTCGCCCGCCTCGACACGCACGGATGCGTCGGGCGTGGCGAAGGCGCGCTGGACGCTGGGCGGCTCCGCCACCACGCAGACCGCCACGGCGACCGTGGCCGGCCTGGGCTCGGTCACCTTCACCGCCAGCGTGGGCACGGGGACGGCCGCACGGGTCATCATCAACCCGCGCTCGCTCCGCTTCACCACGCTGGGGCGCCAGGAGCAGGTGACGATCACCGCGGTGGACGTGTACGGCAACCAGATCTTCGCCCCGGCCACGCTGATCACGCGCAACGCCGCGGTGGCCACGCTGGAGGGCGCGCCCGTGGTGCGGGCGCGCGGCAACGGGAGCACCTTCCTGGTGGCGACGGTGCAGGGCGTCTCCGACAGCATCCCCATCGTGGTGCAGCAGGTGGTCGCGGCCGTCGGCGTTTCGCCGGCTTCGGCGTCCATCTTTCTCGGCGACACGGTGCGCTACCGCGCCACGGCGGTGGACTCGTCCGGCTCCCCGGTCACGAACGCGCAGTTCACCTGGCGCACGGGCTCGGCCGCCGTCGCCACGGTGGACGCGGCGGGGCTGGTGAGGGGGACGGGCGTGGGCACCACCACCGTGTTCGCCGCATCGGGCGGCGTGGAGGCGAGCGCGAGCGTCACCGTCCGCGCGACCTTTGCGGCCACCGTGCTGGAAGCCGGCGCCTTCCACACCTGCGCGACCAGCGGCGGCACCACCTACTGCTGGGGCTCCAACGCGACCCGCCAGCTCGGCTCGAACTCGCCCACCACGGGCACCCCGCAGTCGGTGGGCATCGGCACGGCCGTGCTGCTCGCCGGGGGTGGGCCGGGGGTCACGTCGCAGCACGACATCGGCCAGACCTGCGCCGTCGTCGCCGGGGGCCCGGTATATTGCTGGGGGAACGACATCAATCGCCAGATCAGCGGCACGCCCGCCACTGAGGTCTGCCGGTTCAGCGCGAGCTTCAGCTATCCGTGCCGCGTGACACCGGAGCCGGTCCCGGGGCTCAGCAACGTCGTGTCCCTCACCTCGGGCGCGCTCCACTCCTGCGCGGTGAACTCGGCCGGCGAAGGGTACTGCTGGGGGAGCAACCGCTACGGCGAGCTCGGCACGGCCGTCCCCGTGACCGACACGTGCGAAGCGGAGGGGCCGATCGGTGGGCGGACTACGTGCAGCGCCACCCCGCTGCGGGTGGCGAGCGTCCCCGCGCTCCGGGAGATTTCGGCGGGCGCGGCGTTCACCTGCGCGATTTCGACGACGGGGGATGCGTTCTGCTGGGGAAGGAACGACACCGGACAGCTCGGCACCCCCACACCGGGAGCGACTTCCACGCCGGTTCCCGTTACCGGCGGCTCCGGGCTGGCCCAGATCAGCAGCGGCTTCTCGCACACCTGCGCCGTGAGGACCGACGGGCGCATCGTGTGCTGGGGCGCGGGCGGCTCGGGCCAGCTCGGCAACGGGAGCACCTCCAACAGCACCACCCCGGTGCAGGTCGCGGGGAGCCTGACCTTCCGCTTCGTGACGGCCGGCGCGGCGCACACCTGCGCCCTCACGACCGGCGGGGCCGCGTACTGCTGGGGGAACAACACCAACGGCAAGCTGGGGGTGGGGCCGGACGTGACGCAGTCGACGGTGCCCATCGCGGTGGCCGGCGGGTTCACGTTCTCCAGCATCTCCGCCGGCGTGGACCACACCTGCGGCATCGCCACGCCGTCCAACCAGGTGTTGTGCTGGGGCTCCCGCAGCCAGGGCCAGGTCGGTGGTACGCCGACAGTCGGGGCTTACTTCACCCCGCAGCGCGTCCCGCCGCCCGCCGGCGCCGCACTGAGGGCCCTCCGCCGGTAGCAACGACGGCTGGCCGGTGAAAAAGGAGGCACGGAGAGGCGCTCTCTCCGTGCCTCCTGTTTTACCGGCCAGTGAACTCGCTGCAACAACAGCACAAACTCCGCCTTCGCGGACTCCCGGAGAAGATCCACCCGCGGCGCGATTCATCGTGCCCACCCTCTCTCCCCCCAACGCACAGACCCAGTAGGGGCGGACCGGCGTGGCCGCCCACCGCCGGCCCCACCTCCACCCCCGCCCATCGCACCGCAAACCCCTGTAGGGGCAGCCCCGCGTGGCTGCCCGTGCCCCGCCCCGCACCGCCCCCCGCCCTCCGCACCACCCCTATCACCGCATCGGGTTTCCTCGTCGCCATCCTACGGCCGCGCGATGAGCATCGCCTCGACGCGCGAGAGCGTCAGCGGCGCGTTGGGCTCGGGGCGCGTGCCCTCGTCCCCGCCGCCGTCGAAGTTCACCGTGAGCACCACGAGCTCGCCACGGGCGCGGCCGGCGGCGTCGGTCAGCGGAATCCGCGCTTCCTCGAGCTCCAGGTCGGCGGTCCCAGAGAGCACTTCGCAGCCGCCGTTGCCGCGCTCGCGGAGAACCGGCGCGAGGGCTCCAAGATCGGCGCGCGCCGTCCACGGCGTCGCACCCGGCACCGTCACGACCACGGCGTTCGCGTCCAGCGTCAGCGTCGGCGCACCCGGGGCAGGGGCAGGCAGGCGGTCCGAGTTGACGAGGTACACCGTTCCGCCGCCGGTCGGAATCGGAATCCCCCTGGGCAGCAACCCGTGGAAGCTGCGGGCTGCCGGGCGCTCGCATCCGGCACGCACCCCGAGCGCGTTCACGACCCCCCACCCGGACTCGTACCCGCGAAGCCGCACGCCCAGCACGCGCCCCGTCGCCGCGGCGCCGTGCGAGTCGTAGAGGTAGGCGAGCGTCCCCGTGACGCGGTTGTGCTGCTCGGTCGTGAGGATGGTGAACGTCTTCGCGTTTTCCCGGGGCGGAAGCAGGGGCCGCACCAGGCGCCCGCCGCGCATCAGCCCGGCCTCCAGCAGCGCCGCGCGCAGGCGGGCGCTCTGGTCGCGGCGCGACACGGCCTGCGCGCTCCACGGTCCCACCGACCCCAGCAGCAGCGCGGCGGCCAGCACCGCCGGCACCGGCGACAGCAGCGGAGCGCGGCGCCGCACCAGGCGCACCGTCCCCCACACGGCAAGCACCGCCAGCGCCACGAGCACCAGCAGGCGCAGGTAGCGGAACTCCGTCCACCCGTACTGGTCCTGGCGCACCCCCACGGCCCAGATGGGGAGCGGAAGGAGGGGCAGCAGGAGCGCCGGAAAGAGGCGGACGAGGCGCGCCACCCCGCGCGTCTCGGGATCGTCCTGCAGCGGCTCCAGGAAGATGCCGCCCAGCAGCCCCGCCAGCCCCGCGAAGAGGACGATGGGCGACAGGGTGTTCCTGGGGAGGTCGCCCGTGGCCGCCACCTTGATGGTGTAGGCGAAGAGGATCGCCAGGTACACCACCAGCACCACCGCGTACAGGTAGCGGCCCGCGCGGCGCACGGCGGTCAGCGGGGAGCTGCCGTCGCCCGCCGCGGCCAGCACGGGCACCCCGCCGGCCACCACCCAGGGGACGAGCGCAAAGAAGACGGCGCCCGCCAGGTCCTGGTACAGGTGCTGCGGCCTGGGCAGCTCGAAGAGCGACGTGACCGCCGCCACCGCCCCGGCGAGCGCGGCGAAGAGCGCCGCGCCGTACAGCCCCACCGCCAGCATGCGGCCCAGCAAAAGGGCGTCGAAGCGCCACAACCGCCGCCGCCGGCCGGCCTCCTCGCCGGGGAAGGCGGCCAGCAGCAGCGCCAGCCACGCCGCGCACCCCATCGCCAGCGCCCTCCACCCCTCCGATTCCAGCCGGGGGCTGAAGATCCAGGTGGCGTACGCCCCCACGAACGCCAGGGCCAGCGCCGTGGCGCCCCAGCGCGCGCCCGGGGAGAGCAGGCCCCGCGCGCGCAGCACGCTCGCGCCGAACACCAGCGGCAGCGCGATGACGGCGGCCGTGAAGACGCGCACCCACCAGTTCGCCTCCTCCTGGCGGATCGAGATGGAAAAGGCGACGGCGAGCGCCACACCCATCAGCACCTCGACCGGGGCGTAGGCGAAAGCGTCGCGCGCGTCGCGGAAGTACGCGCGCAGGGCGGTGCCGGGGAGCTTCATGGCGGAGTCCTGGAGCGGAGGGGGGAGGGACAGCGGCAGGGGGAGAGAGCGTGCGCGGCCGCGTGCTCATGCATCCTGCAACAACCGTGGCGCGTGCGCAACAGTGTGGGACTCAGGTGTCCCAATTGCCCCACCGCGCAATCCCGTACGAGGAAGGCCGCTTTTCGAAGGGTCTTGCTCCGCCATCCGTTTATACGAAAAACGGTTTTACACTTCCGGGCTCCAGAGCGCCTTTGCGATGGCTAAATCGTAGCGGTGGCGCGGAAAAATTCGGGTTCCGGATGGAAAGATCCTTTCCATCTGCAACGAAATATTGCAACGAAATTGCGGCACATCGATTGCCCTTTCCGCTGCCGTCCAGGAGGGACTCTGGGACAGAAACCCCACACAATAGGCCCGCTGGGCCGGGAGGACGAGATGAAGGCACTCTGGAACCAGTTCCGTCGCGACGAGTCGGGGCAGAGCCTGGTGGAGTACGGGCTGGTGATCGCGCTGGTGGCGCTGGCCGTGATCGGCGCGCTCGTGATCTTCAAGGACAAGATCGCCGCCGTCTTCACGCGCATGGGCAACACGCTGGACACGGTAGGCTGAGCGGCAAGCGGTTGAAGTCGGCCGGGGCGCGGGTTCCCGGCCGGTAGGCGGTACGAGAGCGATTGGGATGGGACGCGATCTCCGGCTTCACTCTGTGATGCTGGCACGTACCACCCTGCGCTTCGAAACGGAGGACTCATGCTTCCCCTGATCAACACCACCATCTTCGTCGCCCTGCTGGTGCTCGCCGCCGGCACGGATCTGCGCACGGGCCGCATTCCCAACAAGCTCACGGGTGCCGGCCTCGCGGCCGCCCTCGTCCTGCTGGCGCCGAGCGGCCCCGCGGCGCTCCTGGGCGGCGTGGCCGGAGCTGCGCTGGCATTCGCCCTCACCTTTCCGCTCTTCGCCGTACGCGCGATGGGCGGGGGCGACGTGAAGCTGCTGACCGTGGCGGGCGCCTTCCTGGGCACGGGGCGCGTGGTGCCGGCGCTCCTGATCACCGCCGTCGCCGGCGGCGTGCTGGCGCTGGCCGAGGCGGGGCGCCGCGGAGCCATCCTCCCGGTCCTCTTCCGCTCACGCGAGCTGGTGGGGCACTGGGCGACGGGCGGGCGCAGCGGGGAGCGGCTTACGCTGGCCTCGCCGGGCGCGGTGACCATCCCGTACGGGGTGGCGATCGCGGTGGGGTCCCTGGCCGCGTGGTTCCTGTGAGCCGCGCCGGGCTCTTCCGCCGGAGCGACGAGGGACAGGCGGTCGTCGAGTTCGCGCTGATCGTGCCGGTGCTGATGCTGCTGATCGTCGGCGTCTTCGAGTTCGGCCGGGCGTGGAGCGCACACCAGGCCGTGACGGACGCCGCTCGCGAAGGGGCGCGGGTCGCCGTCATCGCGGATCCCGCGGTCACCGAGGACTCCGTGAGAAAGGTGGTGCGCAACGCGCTCACCGCGGTCTCGCTGGACGCGGACCTGGCGGAGATCGAGCTCACGGGGGTGAACGCCCCCACCGGAGAGCCGGCGCGAGTGGCGGTGAGATATCCGTACCAGCTCACCTTTCTGAAGTCGTTGAGCAGGACCAGTGGCGGAGGTGCCGTCACCCTGGGAACGGCGTTCGTGATGCGCAACGAGTGAGGCGGGAGCGATGAAAAGGCTGTGGGTGGTACTCGGAATGGCGCTGGCCTCCGGAGGCGGAGCGGCGTACCTGGCGGCGGGATACCTGGAACCGGCCCCCGCCGCGGCGGCGCGCCCGGAGCCCCGGAGCGACCGCGTGGCCGTGGCGGCGCGCGACCTCCCCGCCGGCTCCGTCCTCACCTCCGCCGACGTGCGCCTGGTGGCGTGGCCGGCCGACGCGCTCCCCGCCGGCTACGCGCGCACGGCCGCCGAGGTGGTGGGGCGCGGCGTGGTGACCCCGCTGCGCACCAACGAGCCGCTCATGGCCGGCAAGCTGGCCCGCAAGGACGCGGGCGGCGGCCTCCCCATCCTGATCCCCGAAGGGATGCGCGCCGTGAGCGTGCGGGTGGACGAGGTGATCGGCGTGGCCGGCTTCGTCACCCCCGGCACCCGCGTCGACGTCCTCGCCACCCTCCCGGCCGGGCAGGACCGCATCGCGGGAACCCGCCTGGTCCTGCAGAACGTGCAGGTGCTGGCCGCCGGCCAGTCGATCGCGCGCGACAACGACGGGAAGCCCCAGGCCGCGGCGGTCATCACCCTGCTTGTGCTTCCCGACCAGGCCGAGATCCTGGCGCTGTCCTCGGCCGAAGGGCGCATCCAGCTGGCGCTCCGCAACACGATGGACGGCACCCAGGTGAGCACCGGCGGCATCCGCACCACAGGGCTGCTGGGGAACAGCGCGCCACCGCCCGCCCCGCCGGCCGTCCGTGCCGAGCGGCCCGCCCGCGCCCCCTCCACCGCGCCGGTACGTGCGCGGACGGGACGGAGCGTCGAGATCTTCCGGGGGAGCGACCGCTCCGTCACCACCTTCTAGAAGGCGAGGGACCATGCGATACCCCTTCTTCATCCGCGGCCGGGCGGTCACTTCGCCGGCACGGGCCGCCCTGCGCCTGCTGGCGCTGGCGGCAGGGGTGCTCGCGCTCCCCGCCGCGGCACAGCGCACCGCACCCCCCGCCGCCCCCGCCGCGCAGCGGGTGATCCCCGCCGGCGACCGCGTGGTGGTGGTGGCCCGCGGGCAGACGGCGCTCCTGGTGCAGCCGGTCGCCCTCGCCCGCCTCTCCATCGCGGACCCCGAGGTGGCGGAGATCTTTGCGGTGTCGCCGCAGGAGATCCTGGTGAACGGCAAGAAGCTGGGGACCACCTCGCTGATGCTGTGGGACGCCAGCGGCGCCCACCGCCTCTACACCGTGGAGGTGACGCCGGACATCCGCGGGCTGGAGCAGACGCTGCGCACCCTCTTCCCCACCGAGCGCTTCACGGTGCTGGCCAGCGGCAACAGCGTCGTCCTTTCCGGCACGGTGAGCAGCGCCGCCGTCGCGCGCCGCATCCTGGAGATCGCGGGAGGCTCGGGCGCCACCATCGTCAACAACCTCTCCGCGCCGGCCGCGTCGCAGGTGCTGCTGCAGGTGCGCTTCGCCGAGGTCACGCGCTCGGCGGTGAGCGAGCTGCGCACCCAGCTCGGCGTCAACACCCGCGGCACCTTGGGCGGGGTGGACGAGGGAGCCGTGCAGACGCTTTCCGACGGGCTGGTGAAGCTCTTCCTGCTGGGCGGCAACACCCGCATCGAAGCCTCCATCACCGCCATGCAGTCGCGCGGCCTCTTCCGCAGCCTGGCCGAGCCCAACCTCCTGGCGCTGGACGGGCAGGAAGCCTCGTTCCTGGCCGGCGGCGAGTTCCCCTTCCCCGTGGCGCAGGGCAGCGGCAACAACAGCAGCGTCACCATCGTCTGGAAGGAGTTCGGCGTCCGCCTGCGCTTCAGGCCCACGGTAGGCACCGACGGCACCATCCGGCTCAAGATCGCGCCCGAAGTGTCGTCGCTGGACTACTCCAACTCGCTGCGCATCGAGGGCTTCCAGATCCCCTCGCTCCTCACGCGCCGCACCGAGACCGAGGTGGTGCTGCGCGACGGGGAGTACCTGGCCATCGCCGGGCTGCTGAACAACGTGCTGGAGAACAACAACTCGCGCATCCCGCTGCTGGGCGACCTGCCGGTGCTGGGCTCGCTCTTCCGCTCGCGCAACGCGCGGCAGGGGCGCACGGAGCTGCTGGTGCTGGTGTCGCCGCGCATCGTGCAGCCCACCAGCGGACCGCAGCCGGTGCCCACCGGCGAGCCCGCCAACTGGGAGTGGGACCGCTCGCTGCGCGGCGCGCAGCCGGCCAACCCGCCCGCGCAGCCCGCCGCGCGTCCCTGAGAGGAGGGTGAGACCGTGATCCGCTTCCGCACCCGTCTCCGCGACCGCCAGGGCTCCACGCTGGTCCTCCTGGTCGTCGCCATGCTGGGTATCCTCTCCATGATGGCGCTGGCCATCGACATGGGGATGCTGCGGACGGCTCACGGCGAAGCTCAGCGCGCGGCCGATGCGGCGGCGCTGGCGGGGGCATCCGCCTTCATGGAGATGGGCGCGGACGCGGCGGCGCTCGCCGCGCCGACGCGGGCGAAGGACTTCGCCATCCTCAACACCGTGCAGGGCAAGGCGTTCGCCGCCGACGAGGTGGTGGTGACGGTGGACAAGGCCAAGCGCACGGTGCGGGTGAGGGTGCGCAAGCCGGCGGTCCCCACCTGGTTCGCGCGGATGTTCGGCGTCAGCAGCGCACCCGTGAGCGCCCGCGCCGCGGCCCACGCCGTCCGCGCCCCCACCTCGCGCTGCATGAAGCCGTTCGTGCCGCCCGACCTGTGGGCCGAGCAGGACGACGACGACAACGGGAACCGCGTGTGGGATCCCGGGGAGAAGTGGGAGTTCGAGCCGGAGAAGGGCGACTTCTACAATCCCGGCGGGCCCGGAGGCACTTCGGACAAGCCGGAGACCGGCTATGGGAGCGGGTACCGCGGGACGGACAACGACCGCGGGCGCAAATTGATGCTGACCGAGAGCGCCCTCAACGGCTTCGCCAACCTGTGGGCGATGCCGGAGACGGAATGGGGAGACGACGAGAAAGGCGGGAACGCGCTGCGCCAGAACATCAACACGTGCAACTCCACCCCCATCAAGATCGGCTCCACCTACGCCCTGCTGAGCGGGATGAAGACGGGCCCCATCCTTCAGGGGGTGACGGACCTGGTGCTGCGAGACCCCACCGCGCGCTGGGACGAGGCGAGCGGCGAAGTGGTTGGGTCGCTCTACGCGGACTGGATGAAGAGCCCCCGGGTGATCCGCGTGCCGCTGCACGACCCCGCCGAGCTGACGTCCAAGAAGGAGAGCGTGGTGTTCAGGAAGTTCGCATGGGTCTTCCTGGAGCCGCCGGGCGGCCCCGCCGACCCCATCGTCGCACGGTTCGTAGAAGTCGTTCGTGTCCTTCAGCTGGTGGAATGATGCCCTTTGCAGCCCCCCCCTCCGCCGCCGCCTCGCTCCTGCGCTGCGCGGTGATCTCCACCGACGAGGCGTTCCGCGCCCGCGTCCGTGAGGTCGCCGTGCCCGAGCGCGGCGTCACGCCCCCGCTGGAGATCCCGGTCCCCTTCAACGAGCTCGGCGACGGGCACCTGAAGGCGCTCCGCGACGCCTCGCCCGAGGTGATCTTCCTGGACGTGGGGCAGCACCCCGCCACGGGGATCAACCTCGCCCAGTTCCTGGCCGAACAGAACCCCCACGCCCGCCTGGTGGCGGCGGGTCCCGCGCTCTCGGCCGAGGTGCTGATGGCGGCCATGCGCGCCGGCATCTCCGAGTACCTGCTGAAGCCCGTCTCCGGCGAGGAGGTGGCGCACGCGGTGGAGTCGACGCTGCGGCGCACGCGCGGCACCGAGGCCGAGGCGCAGCAGCAGCCGGGGCAGATCTTCGCCTTCTTCGGCCCCAAGGGCGGCTCGGGCTCCACCACGCTCGCCACCAACCTGGCGATCCACCTCCACCGGCTCACCGGCAAGCGCACGCTGCTGGCCGACCTGGACCTGGAGCTGGGCGAGGTGGCGCTGCAGATGGGTGTGGACCCGCGCTTCAACTTCGCGGACATGGTGAGGAACTTCCACCGCATGGACGCGGAGCTGCTGGCCTCCTTCATCGAGCGCCACAACTCCGGCGTGCACCTCCTTTCCGCGCCGTACCACCCGGAGAAGGCGGAGGTGGTGAGCGGCGACCGCATCTCCAAGATCCTCCTCTTCCTGAAGCAGCACTACCAGTACGTGGTGGTCGACACCTCCAACTCCTTCTCGCCGGCGACGCTCGCCACGTTCGAGCACGCCGACAAGATCTTTCTGGTGACCCAGGCGGACCTGCAGTCGCTGCGCAACATCAAGCGCTGCGCGCCGCTGCTGGAGCGCACCATCGGCGGCGGCGACCGGGTGAAGCTGGTGCTGAACCGCTACCGCACCAGCGACGCCATCAAGCCCGAAGACATCGAGAAGACGCTGGGGATGAAGGTGGAGTGGACGATCTCCAACGACTACGAGGCCGTGGTGAGGTCGGTGAACTCCGGTACGCCGATCGTGCTCAACGGCGACTCGCGCTACGCGCAGGACGTGCGCTCCATGTCCGCCTCCATCGCGGGGCTGGCCGGGAGCGCGGAGCCGGCGGGGGGCCGCTTCATCCGCGCCCTCACCGACCCGCTGATGCGCGTGCTGCGGCGCTCCACCCCGCAACAGCCTGAGGTGGCGGTATGATGCAGAGCTGGTTCAGCGGCGCCGCGCCTGTCGCGCCCGCGCCGCCGCGCACCCCCGCGCCGTGGGATCTCCCGGCCGTCGAGGTCGTGCAGTCGGGCCCCTCGCTCCTGCAGGAGACCAAGGCCCGCATCCACCGCAAGCTGCTGGAGCGGCTGAACCTGTCGTCGCTGGACGCGCTGGAGCGCGACCGCGCCGTGGCGGCCATCCGCGGCGTGGTGCACGAGCTGCTGGCGCTGGAGTCCGTACCGCTCAACTACGACGAGCGTGAAGAGCTGGTGCGCCAGGTGCTGGACGAGATCTTCGGGCTGGGGCCGCTGGAGCCGCTGATGCAGGATCCCGAGATCTCGGACATCCTGGTCAACACGCACAAGAACGTGTACGTGGAGCGGCACGGGCGGCTGGAGGAGACGGACATCACCTTCCAGGACGACCGCCACCTCCTTCAGGTGATCGACCGCATCGTCTCCGCCGTCGGCCGCCGCATCGACGACTCGTCGCCGATGGTGGACGCGCGCCTGGCGGACGGGTCGCGCGTGAACGCCATCATCCCGCCGCTCTCCATCGACGGGCCGCACCTCTCCATCCGCAAGTTCAAGCGGGACGCGCTGGCCGGGCAGGACCTGCTGCGCACCAAGAGCCTCACCCGCCCCATGCTGGACCTGCTGGCGGCGGTGGTGGGGTCGCGCCTCAACATCCTGATCTCCGGCGGCACCGGCGCGGGCAAGACGACGATGCTCAACATCCTGTCGTCGTTCATCCCGTCCACGGAGCGCATCGTCACCATCGAAGACTCGGCCGAGCTCCAGCTTCGCCAGCCGCACGTGGTACGGCTGGAGACGCGCCCGCAGAACATCGAGGGCTCGGGCGAGGTCACGCAGCGGCACCTGATGGTGAACGCCCTGCGCATGCGCCCCGACCGCATCGTGGTGGGCGAGGTGCGCGGCTCGGAGGCCATCGACATGCTGCAGGCGATGAACACGGGCCACGAGGGGTCGCTCGCCACATTGCACGCCAACACCCCGCGCGACGCCCTGGGCCGCCTGGAGACGATGGTGTCGATGGCGAACCTGAACCTGCCGGAGAAGGTGGTGCGGCAGCAGATCGTCAGCGCCATCGACGTCGTCATCCAGGTGAACCGCCTTTCCGACGGCACGCGCAAGGTGATGACGATCTCCGAGGTGGTGGGGATGGAGAGCGACATCATCACCATGCAGGATATCTTCGTCTTCGACAAGCAGGGGATCGCGCCCAACGGCGCGGTGCTCGGCGACTACCGCGCGACCGGCATCCGTCCGCGCTTCGCCGACCGGCTGGAGGAGAACGGGA
The DNA here is from genome assembly GCA_036387335.1 of Longimicrobium sp. Classification (NCBI taxonomy): domain Bacteria; kingdom Pseudomonadati; phylum Gemmatimonadota; class Longimicrobiia; order Longimicrobiales; family Longimicrobiaceae; genus Longimicrobium; species Longimicrobium sp. Next base: position 11,848 of record DASVTZ010000037.1, on the reverse strand, counting down.
TCCAGCTTCCCTCGGACATGTTCGCGCAAGGGGCTCCGATGCGGCGGGAGGCGTGGTGAGCGGCGCATCTCCCGCCATCCCCGCGCTGCTGGCCGGGACGGCGGCCGCGCTGGGGACCGCCGGCGTGGTGCTGGGCGCCGAGTGGGCGCGCGCCCGCCGGCACCGCAACACCGTGCTCCGCCAACTCCGCCAGCTCGCGGACGAGCGCGGCGCCGTCGTGTCCAATTCTTCGGCCGAGCCCCTGCTGCGCGACGCGCTGGAGTCTTCGTGGCTCAAGATGCTGTCCACGCGCATCCCCCAGCTGCGCGGCTTCGGGCCGCTGCTGCAGCAGGCCGGCCTCGTGTGGAACGAGCAGCGCTTCCTGGTATCGATGGCGGTGGGCGCTCTGTTCGGCGGGTTGATCGGCTGGGCGATCGGCGGGCCGGGGGTGGCGCTGATGGGGGGCGTGGCGATCGGCGGCTTCCTTCCGTACGGCTACGTGCGGCGGGTGAGGACGCGCCGGCTGCGCAGCTTCGAGGAGCAGCTTCCCGAGGCGATCGACCTGCTGGGCCGCGCGATCCGCTCCGGCCACCCGCTCTCGGCGGGGCTGCGCATGGTGGCGGAAGAGAGCGGGCAGCCGCTGGGCGGCGAGTTCCGCCGCGTCTTCGAGGAGCAGAAGTTCGGGCTCCCCTTCGAGGACTCGCTCACGGGGCTGGCCGCGCGCGTGCCGCTGGTGGACGTGCGCATACTGGTGACCGCCGTCATGATCCAGCGCGACGTGGGCGGCAACCTGGCGGAGATCCTGGACAACCTGTCGCACCTGATCCGCTCGCGCTTCACCATCCGCCGCCAGCTCCGCACCTACACGGCGCAGGGGCGGATGAGCGGATACGTGCTCGGCATCCTCCCGATCGCGGTGGGGTTCATGATCTTTGCGCTGAACCCGGAGTACATCATGACGCTCTTTCGGGAGCCGATCGGCAGGGTGATGGTGTGGTCCGCCGCGGGGCTGCAGTTCCTGGGTTTCCTGTGGATCCGGCGCATCGTGGACATCGAGATTTGACAGCTAGTGCTAAGTGCTAAGTGCCAAGTGCTAAGTGCTAAGTGCTAAGTGCTGGAAAAGCGGTTCAGGACTTAGGACTTAGGACTTAGGACTGTAGTTCAGGACTCCCGCTCAGATCCACACCCCGGAGACCGCCTCAATGATTTACGCAATCGCAGCGATGATCGGGCTCTCGGTGGTCCTCCTGGTGATGGTGGCCGCCGAGGTCGCGGCCGGCCACTCCCGCCGCATGGCGGTGCGCCAGCTCGCGCAGCTCGACCGCGGCGCCGCGGCCGCCGCCGTCATGGCCGGCGACGGGCAGGCGGGACCCGGGCCGGTGCAGCGCTTCGGCGAGTGGCTGCACCGCGTGGGCGAGTGGAGCCGCGGCGGGAACACCGACGTCGGCAGCGTGCAAAAGGTGCTGGTGGAGGCGGGCTTCCGCGGCCCCGGCGCCGCCACCGTCTTCCGCGGCGTGCGCGTGGCGCTCCCCATCGCCGCGGGGGGATCGGCGGTCCTCTTCCTCCCCTTCTTCGGCCTGGGGACGGGGGGCTCGCTCTTCGCGGCGGTGTGGATGGCCGCGGCGGGGTGGATCGCCCCGGGCTTCTTCGTGGGCCGCCGCGCCAGGTCTCGCCAGCGCGAGATCCAGCGCGCCCTGCCCGACGCGCTCGACCTGCTGGTGGTGTGCGTCGAGGCGGGGCTGGGGCTGAACCAGGCGCTGATGCGGGTGTCGCAGGAGATCCGCCACGTGAGCGCGCTGATCGGCGACGAGCTGGGGCTGGTGAACCTGGAGATCCGCGCCGGCGTGCCGCGCCCCGATGCCCTGCGCAACCTGGGCTCGCGCACCGGCGTTCCCGAGCTGCGCTCGCTGGCCGCCATGCTGATCCAGACCGACCGCTTCGGCACCTCCATCGCCCAGGCCATGCGGGTGCACGCGGACACGCTGCGCACCAAGCGCCGCCAGCGCGCCGAGGAGGCCGCCGCCAAGACCACGGTGAAGCTGGTCTTCCCGCTCGTCCTCTTCATCTTCCCGGCGATGTTCGTGGTGCTCCTGGGCCCCGCGGTCATCCAGATCAGCCGGGTGCTGGGGAACCAGGGGTGAAGGCGTGAGGCGGGTCAGCATCGCCAACGACACGCGGGGGAGCGTGCTGGGGGCGAGCGTGGCGGTGGCGGACCGCTGGTGGCTGCGGCTGCGCGGCCTGCTGGGGCGCCCGCCGCTCGCGCCGGGCGAAGGGCTCCTGCTGGACCCCTGCCGCGCCGTGCACATGCTGGGGATGAGCTACCCGCTGGACGTCGCGTTCGTGGACGACCGCCGAACCGTGGTGGCGACGTACCACGGGCTCGCGCCCCGCGCCCGCACCGGGTGGCACGCCGCCCGCTACGCGCTGGAGCTCCCCGCCGGCACGCTCCGCGACACCGGCACCAGCGCCGGCGACACGCTCCGCTGGACCTGAACTCTCTGCTGTGGACTGACTCTGATGAACGATCGCGGGGCACGAGCCGGGATTCTTGATGCGGGAGCGAGCCTGTTCGGCGCGCTCCCCTTCCGGCGTTGGGGTGCCCTGTGCGCGCTCGTGCTGGCCGCTTCCACCGGCGCCCTTCCCGCCGCCGCGCAGACGTTCTGCGCCTCGGCCGGTTTCACCAACTCGCGCGCGGAGCCGCCGCTGCTGGACGCCTTCACCGTGCTCTTCCGGCAGAACGGCGTCTCCTTCCACGCGCGCGTGGAGACGGACCAGGCCTCGCCCGGCGGGCGGCTCGTGATCCGCAACGGCAACACGTACGACGTGGAGCTCAGCTACGACGTAGTGGTGACGGGAAGCGCCGCGCCCGTGTCCGCGGAGGGGCGGTGCGCCCGCATCCGCGCCGGGGAGTACGCGGTGGATGCGGACGCGAACACGGTGATCCGCTACGAGGGCGGCACGCCCGCGGCCGTGCGGGTGCGCAACCTCCGCATGGCGCGCGTCGCGTCCGCGGGCGAGGCGATCAAGGCGGCCGCCGCTCCCGCGCCGGCCACTCCCACGGCCACTGCCGCGGCGCCGGCATCGTCCGCCGAGCTGAACCAGTACCGCTGCGGCGACGGCGGGGCTCCCGGGCAGCGGGCATGCAGCACCGCCTTCATGGCCGCCGCCGCCCGCGCCGCCGCGGAGGCGGGGCGCTTCTCCGGCACCACCCGCGAGTGCCTGCTGGAGTACGCGGCTCTTCAGGAATCCGCCGCCACCCTGATCCGCGCCTCCGACGCGCGCGGCGACAGCCTGCGTCTGACGACCCCGGCCTGCTACCACCGCGGCGAGGCGCGCTGGGGCTACGAGGCGCTCGCCGCCTCCTGCCCGCACGGCGCGTGGACCGCCGCGAATGGCGGGCGCGTCGACTGCGCGGCCGCGGCGCACCTCGCCACGACCGACTCGCTGCGCCGCGACTCCGCCGCGATGCCGCCGAACCCGGCCGAGGTGGCGGCGCAGGGCTTCTCGGCGGGGCTCCTCCTGCTTCAGCAGGGCCTCGCCCCGGAGGCGGAGAGTGAGTTCCGCCAGGCGCTCACCTTCACCCCCGCCGACCCGTCGCTGCACGCCGCCCTGGGCACCGCCCTCGCGCAGCAGCAGCGCTGGACCGAGGCCGAGGCCGCCTACCGCGCCGCCGTCTGGCTGGATCCGTCGAACACGGAGTTCGCGGGCATGCTTCGCGGTCTCCGCGCGCGCGGCGTCCCCATCGCACAGACCGCCATCCACGACTACACCGGACCGGCTCGCGCGCTGCCGGTCGCGGTGGAACCGGCCGTCACGCGCCGGGTCAACATCCCCGCGATCATCGCCGCGACGTTCAAGATCATCTTTGCCACGGCCCTGACCGCCGCCGGGCTGCTCCTCCTCTTCCCGGTGCTCTCGGCGCTGTACCTCGCGCTGCTCTGGGGCGGCGGGCGGATTCTGCGGCTGGGGACGTGAGGGTGGGCGCCCGAATGCCGGGGTGAACGCCGGGGGCTAAAGCCCCCGGCTGGAACTACGCGAAGGTGGCTAAAGCCGGCTTGAGATACACGGCATCAGACCCGGAGTCCGCGAAGGCGGGCTCTTCGTGTTTTCAGCGGCGGATTCGGTTCGAATTGCGGGGTGCGACGAATGGTCGGGCACGGGCAGCCACGTGGGGCGGCCCCTACCAGATCGGTGTGCCTGGGGCAGGAGTCGGGGTGCGGGCAAGGGTGGGCAGACACACAGGTCTGCCCCTACGGGTTTTCGGTGGTGGAAGCGTTGGTCGGTGGCGCGATAAGGGTAGGCGCGATGAATCGCCGAATGTCTCCCCCCTCTCTCGATAACAGAGGCGCCAGCCTCTCCTGTTATCGGGAGAGGGGGGCCGGGGGGGTGAGGGCCTCACTCCCACTCGATCGTCGCGGGGGGCTTGGAGGAGATGTCGTAGCAGACGCGGTTGATCCCCGTCACCTCGTTGATGATGCGGGTGGAGATGCGGGCGAGGACGTCGTGCGGGAATGGGTACCAGTCGGCCGTCATCCCGTCGCGGCTGGTGACGGCGCGGAGGGCGCACACGTTCTCGTACGTGCGCTCGTCGCCCATCACGCCCACGCTGCGCACCGGCAGGAGCACGGCGAAGGCCTGCCAGATCTCGTCGTACAGCCCCGCGACGCGGATCTCTTCGAGGTAGATGGTGTCCGCCTGGCGCAGGATGGCCAGCTCGCGCTCGTCCACCGGGCCGAGAACGCGGATGGCGAGGCCGGGGCCGGGGAAGGGGTGGCGCCCCACCATCTCCTCCGGCAGGCCCAGCTCGCGACCCACCTGCCGCACCTCGTCCTTGAACAGCTCGCGCAACGGCTCGATCAGGGCGAACTTCATGTCTGCCTTCAGGCCGCCGACGTTGTGGTGCGTCTTGATGGTGGCGGAGGGGCCCTTCACCGACGCGGACTCGATTACGTCCGGGTAGAGCGTCCCCTGCACGAGGAACTGGGCGTCGCCGCCGAGCCGCGCGGAGGCGTCCTCGAAGACGTCGATGAAGGTGTGGCCGATGACGACGCGCTTCCGCTCGGGATCTTCGACGCCGCGCAGGCGCTCCAGGAAGAGGGCGGAGGCGTCCACCACCTCCAGGCGGATCCCCATGTGTGCGCGAAAGGTGCGCTCCACCGACTCGCGCTCGCCCGCCCGCAACAGCCCCGTGTCCACGAAGATGCAGGTGAGCTGGTCGCCGATGGCGCGGTGGACGAGCGAGGCGGCGACCGACGAGTCCACGCCGCCGCTGAGGCCGCAGATGACCTGCGCATCGCCCACCCGCTCGCGGATCTTCTCCACCTCGTTCTCGATGTACGACCCCGCCGTCCACGTAGGCTGGCAGTGGCAGATGCGGAAGAGGAAGTTGCCGATGATGTCCGCGCCGCGGACGGTGTGCGCCACCTCCACGTGGAACTGCACACCGTAGATCTCGCGGTCCGGCGCGCGGAAGGCGGCCCACGGCAGGTCCGGCGTGCTTGCCAGGACGCGGTATCCCGGCGGCGGCTCCACCACGTGGTCGCCGTGGCTCATCCACACCATCGTCTGCTCGCCGGGGGTGAAGCCGGCGAAGATCCCCTCCGCCTCGCGGATCTCCACGTGGGCGCGGCCGTACTCGCGCCGCCCGCGCTCCACCACGCCGTTCTCCAGAAAGGTGATCAGCTGCATCCCGTAGCACACCCCCAGCACCGGCACCCCCATGTGCAGCAGCTGCGGGTCGGCGGTGGGGACGTCCTCGCCGTAGACGGAGGAGGGGCCGCCGGAGAGGATGATGCCGCGCGGCGCCCACTCGCGGATCCACTCCAGCGAGCGGGTGGGCGGATGGATCTCGCAGTAGACGCGCTCTTCGCGGATGCGCCGCGCGATGAGCTGCGTGAACTGCGAGCCGTAGTCGATGATCAGGATGCGGTTGGGATCCACGGGTCGTCCGCCATGGTTTTGTGGAGGGCCGGAGCGCGTCCGGGAGCGCGGCAAAATACGCGCGGCGCGCGGGCGCGGCAAAGGGGCGTACGACCCCCTTTCGGAATGGCCTCGGCGGCACCATTTTCGCATGGGCCGAAATACGGGTGTTTGCGTGCTCCGCCTCTAGGCCGAAGCATCCGATTCGCCCGCCTCCCATCCCAGCCCGCGCCTTGCAAGTGCAGTCCCCGATGAGCCGCATCGTCCCCGTCCGCGCGGCGAGCATCGCCGCACTGGTGCTCGCCTCCGCGTGCACCGACCTGTCCCCACGCCCGTCGTCCAGCTCCCTCGCGGCGCTCGCGGCCGGATTCGTCAGCTCCGAGGCCGAGGCGCGCCCGGCTCCGAAGCCGCGCCCGGAGCCGCCCGCGCCGCGAAAGTCCGTGCCGCGCATCGTGCGGGGGATCTACGTCAGCTCGTACGCGGCGGGGAACCCCGTGTCGCGCAACAAGCTGCTGGCGCTCACCGACACCACCGAGCTGAACGCCTGGGTGGTGGACGTAAAGGACGAGGACGGGGTGCGCTTCCACAGCACCGTGCCGCTGGCGCGCGAGGCGTCGCACTGGGGCAGCATTCCCGTGCGCGACCTGCGCGGCCTGGTGGACACGATGAAGGCGCACGGCATCTACCCGATCGCGCGCGTGGTGGTCTTCAAGGACCCGCGGCTCTCCCGCGCGCGGCCGGACTGGTCGATCAAGACGCCGAAGGCCGATCTCTGGCGCGACCACCAGAAGATCACCTGGGTGAGCCCGTGGGACCGCCGGGTGTGGGACTACAACATCGCCGTGGCCGAGGAGGCCGCGCGCGCTGGCTTCCGCGAGATCCAGTTCGACTACGTGCGCTTTCCCGAGGCGTACCGGTCGCTCCCCACGCAGGTGCACCCGCAGGCCGCAGGCGAGCGCGGCGACGCGATCGCCGCCTTCCTCAGCGAGGCGACGCGCCGCCTGCGTCCGCTGGGCGTCACGGTAACCGCGGACGTCTTCGGGCTGTCGATGAACGAGTCGCGCGACGTGGGGATCGGGCAGCAGTGGGAGCAGCTCTCGTCGCGCATCGACGGGCTCCTGCCGATGGTCTACCCGTCGCACTACTTCCCCACGCACCTGGAGGGGGTGTCGCGCCCCAACCGGATGCCGTACGAGACGGTCTTCCGCTCGGTGGGGATGGGCGTAATCCGAAACCAGCGGCTGGCCGCCGCGGGACAGGAGCCGGCGCGGATCATCCCGTGGCTGCAGGCGTTCACCGCCACCTGGAACGACCGGTCGTTCAAGTACGGCCCGCAGCAGGCCGCCGCGCAGATCCGCGCGGTGCACGACCTGGGGCTGGAGGACTGGATCTTCTGGCACCCGTCGTCGAAGTACGACGCCATGGCCGGCGCCTTCGCCCGCGAGGCGGTTCCCCAGGCGCGCCGCTTCACCCCGCCGGCTTCGCTGGTGCGCACGGTGGACCGCTTCGACCGCGAGGGCGCCGCCGCCATGCGCCAGCGCCTGTCCGCCCCGCCGAGCGCCGCACTGGGCCAGTAGCCGCGCCGCACGCGCTCGCCGCCGCCCCTTCTCCTTTTTGTTACAGGGGGAAGGGGCGGTCTCTTTTGGGGATGTCGTGGCGCGATGTGGCGGCTGTGAAGTTTTGATGCAGAAAGCACGAACCCCGTGGATAGTGCAACGAAAGTTGCCGAAAAACCCCTGAAAAACCTAGCTTTTTAGCCAAACATTCGTGGCACGGCTCTTCCTTTAGCCACGGTCCGATGCACGATTTTCGGAACCGCGAATGGAAGCCCGCCCATGTATCCGCCCACCCCCTCCCGGCGCGTCCTCGTCCGCCTCGCAGCCCTCGCCGCGTGCGTCTTTCCGGCGACGGCGCTCCGGGCGCAGGAGCCGGTCCCCGTGGCTTCGCTGCTGCGCGAAGCGGACGGCAGCCGCGCCGGACGCACCGTCACCATCTCCGGCACCATCACGGCGGCGCCGGGCGCGGTCGAGCGGGGTGAGCGAACGGCCGTCCTGCAGGACAGCACGGGCGGGATGCTCCTGGCCGCGCGCGACACCGTGCTCCTTCCGCGCGACCTGGCGGTGGGCGACCTGGTGGAGGTGCGCGGCCGTCTGCGCATGCGCAACGGCGGCGGGCGCCTGGCGGTCACGAAGCTGCGCCGGCTGGGCAACGGCGTGGTCCCCGAGCCCATTCCCGTGCTCGCGCGCGAGCTGGCGGCGGGGAGCTACCAGGGTCAGCTCGTGCGCATCGTGGGCGAGCTGGTGATCCCGGCGGACATCATGAAGTCGCACGCGGGGCTGGCGGTGAAGGACCACTCCGGCACCGTGCCCGTGCGCACCCCGGCGCGCTTCTTCGAGGACCGCGCCTTCGTGCGCGGCCTCGTCGCGTCGCGCGCGGTGGAGCTGGTGGGGGTCGCGGGGCGTTCGGAGGCTGGCTTCGAACTGGCGGCGCGCCAGCCGGATGACTTCGTGCTGGTAACGGCGCCGTCGTACGGGCGGTTCGCGGCCGGGGCGGTGGTGCTGGCGCTGCTGGGCCTCTCCCTCTACTTCTGGCTGCAGCGCCGCCGCGCGGAAAAGTGGGCCGGCGAGATGGCGCTCCTCTCCGAGAACCTGCGCGACTCCCGCGAGGCGCTGCGCAAGAGCGAGGAGCGCTACGCCCTCGCCGCCGATGGCGCCAACGACGGGCTGTGGGACTGGGACCTGCTGCGCGACACCATCCACTTCTCCCCGCGCTGGAAGCAGATGCTGGGGTACGCGCCCGACGAGATCGGCACCGACTGGCGCGAGTGGTTGGACCGCGTGCACCCCGACGACGTGGAGGACCTGCGCGCCGAGATCGCCGGGCACATGGAGGGGCGCAGCTCGCACCTGGAGAGCGAGCACCGCGTGCGCCACCGCAACGGCGAGTACCGCTGGATGCTGACCCGCGGCCTGGCGGTGCGCAGCGAGTCGGAGACGGTGTACCGCATCGCCGGCTCGCAGACCGACATCCACGCGCGCAAGATGGCGGAGAAGCAGATCCTGCACGCGGCCGGGCACGACACGCTCACGGGGCTCCCCAACCGCCCCTTCGTGCTGGACCTGATCCGGCGCTCCATCGCCCGCGCCAAGCGGCACCCCGAGTACCACTTCGCCGTCCTCTTCCTGGACTTCGACCGCTTCAAGCTGATCAACGACAGCCTGGGCCACGTGGTGGGCGACGAGTTCCTGGTCGCCATCGCGCGGCGCCTGCAGGCGTGCGTGCGCCCCGAGGACACCAGCGCGCGCCTGGGCGGCGACGAGTTCGTGGTGCTGCTGGACGGCATCGGCGGCCTGAACGACGCCACGCTCGTGGCGGACCGCATCCAGGAAGCGGTGGGGAAGGCCTTCCCGCTCGCCGGCCACGAGGTGTTCACGAGCGCCAGCATAGGCATCGTGCTGAGCGACAACGGCTACGACGAGCCAGAAGAGCTCCTTCGCGACGCGGACCTGGCGATGTACCGGGCCAAGGCGCGCGGCAAGGCGCGGTACGAGATCTTCGACGTTGACATGCACGCGGCCGCCATGGTTCGCATCCGCCTGGAGCACGACCTGCGCAAGGGGCTGGAGCGCGGCGAGTTCCGCACCTACTACCAGCCGATCCTGGCCGCGCTGGACGGGCGGGTGGTGGGCTTCGAGGCGCTGGTCCGCTGGCAGCACCCCACGCTGGGGCTCCTGGAGCCGACCAACTTCGTCCCCTGCGCGGAAGACACGGGGCTGATCGTGGGGCTGGGCGAGTGGGTGCTGCGCGACGCCTGCAGGCAGACGCGCGAGTGGCAGGACCGCTTCCCCACCCTGCCGCCGCTCACCATCAACGTGAACGTCTCCGGAAAGCAGCTTCTCGTCCCCGGCCTGGCGCGCACGGTCGACGAGATCCTCAACGAGGCGGGCCTCGACGCCTCCTCGCTGAAGCTGGAGCTGACGGAGAACGTCCTGGTGGAGCACACGGAGATGCTGGACGCGGTCCTCCTCCAGCTCCAGGCGCGCGGCGTGGAGCTGCAGATGGACGACTTCGGTACGGGCTACTCGTCGCTGAGCTACCTGCACCGCTTCCCCATCAGCACGATGAAGATCCACCGCAGCTTCATCGACCGGATGACGCGCGACGAGGAGGGGAAGGAGATCGTGCGCACCATCATCAACCTGGCGCACAACCTCCGGATGCAGGTGATCGCCGAGGGCGTGGAGACGGACGAGCAGTTCGCCGAGCTCAGGTCCCTACGCTGCGACTACGTGCAGGGCTACCTCTTCGCCGACCCCATGCCCGCCGTCATCGCCGAGGCGATGCTCAGCGCGGAGCTGGTGGGCTGCTGAGCGAAGCTGCCCAACAAACCGAATGCCCGCCCGGGGGCTGAAGCCCCCGGCTGGAACCACGGGAAGCCCACTGAAGTGGGCTCGAGTGGCGTGGCGTTCGACCGCGAGTCCGCGAAGGCGGACTTTGTGCTTTTGTTGCAGCGAGTTCACTCGCCCGGCCTACCCCAACAAATCCATTTCCGCCGCCACCATCTCCTCGTAGTTCTCGCGGCGGCGCACGAGGGTCGCGTCGGCGCCGTCGACCATGACCTCGGCGGGGCGGGGGCGCTGGTTGTACTGGCTGCTCATGGAGAAGCCGTACGCGCCGACGGTGTGGATCGCCAGGAGCTCGCCGGGCTTGGGGAGCTCCATGTCGCGGTCCAGCGCCAGGAAGTCGCCCGTTTCGCAGATGGGGCCCACCACGTCCACGCGCGCGGTCGAGCGGCCCTGCGACACGGCGGGCTCCACCGCGTGCCAGCCGCTGTAGTGGCTCGGGCGAAGCAGGTCGTTCATCCCCGCGTCGGTGATGACGAAGCGCTTGCCACCGCCCTCCTTCACGTAGATGACGCGGGTCAGCAGCACGCCCGCTTCGCCCAGGATGAAGCGCCCCGGCTCCACCACGAGCTTCAGCCCCGTCTCCGCGATCTCGGGGAGGAGCGACTCCGCGAAGCCGGCGCCGGTGATCCGCTCCTCGCCCTGGTACGCGATCCCCAGCCCGCCGCCCAGATCCAGGAACTCCAGCGGGATGTCGTCCTGCTTGAGGGCGTGCACCAGGTCCAGCACGCGGGTCAGTGCGCGCTCGAAGGGGCCCACCTCCATGATCTGCGAGCCGATGTGCACGTCCACCCCACGCACCCGGATGCCCGGCATCTTGGCGGCGATGGAGTACAGGTTGCGCGCGCGCTCGTACGCGATGCCGAACTTGGTGGCCGCGTGGCCCGTGCGCGTGTACGCGTGGGGCGTGGGCGTGTCGATGTCCGGGTTCACGCGCAGCGCGATGGGCGCGCGCGTGCCCATCGCGCACGCCAGGTCGCTGAGGGCGCACAGCTCACCCTCGCTCTCCACGTTGAAGGCGTAGATCTCCGCCTTGAGCGCAGCGGCCAGCTCGTTGACCGTCTTCCCCACCCCGCTGTAGACGATGCGGTCCCCGGGGATGCCGGCCAGGAGCGCCCGGTGCAGCTCGCCGCCCGAGACCACGTCGGCGCCCGCGCCCATCTCCGCCAGCGTGCGGAGCACCGCCAGGTTGCCGTTCGCCTTCACCGAGTACGCGATCAGGTGCGGCACGGGCGCGAGCGCCTCGTGCAGCTCCTGGAAGCGGTCGCGGATGCCGTTCTGGCTGTACACGTACAGCGGCGTCCCCCAGCGCGCCACCAGCTCGCTCACGGGTACGTCCTCGCAGTGCAGCACCCCGTCGCGGCGGGGAAACATCTCGACGCGCGTGGCGGGCTCAGCGGTAGCCATGTCGGTGCGGTCCGGGGATGCGATGGGGGCGGAGCGAGGAAGATAACGCGGCGGGCGGCGGTGGGAAAAGGCTGGCCCTCACCCCCGCTCGTTCCTCGCTGCCCCCTCTCCCGATAACAGGAGAGGGCTGCGCCCTCGCC